>QNEY01000014.1 GCA_003645385.1 Gammaproteobacteria bacterium
CCCTTATGGCACGGTAGATTTTGATGATTTACCTGAAAAATTTCAGGTTGAAGGTGGTGAGTTACCAGAGGCAGTAACCAAGGTGATTGAACAAGCACCGAAGCCAGATGTTTTGCCAGAAAAAGAGCAGGTAGCGAGTGCCGCTACTTCTGATGATACTAGTGATAGCTAGCCAGAAGGTGGCATGGATCTTAAAGAGCACTTAGCAAATTTAGAATACCTATTGATCAAGCAGGCTTTAGAAGAATCGGAAGGTGTAGTAGCACATGCGGCAAATAAATTAACAATGCGTCGCACTACCTTGGTTGAAAAAATGAGAAAGTATGGCATTCAACGAGATAATGACTAGTTAACCTGAGTTTTGGGTAAGTTTATTTATCGTCATTGCGGTAGTTTTTAGCCGGAATCCATATTTTTATCACTAGATTCCCACTAAAAACATGCGAAAATGAAGTAACCGAAGGATCAATGACAAAATCTGGTGATGTGAGTCACATTATTTCTCTTATCCAAAACTTAGGTTAAGTCTCTTTGAGAAACATGAACTGTCATAGGATTGACTCCCAGAATAGAATGGACATAACACATTGAAATAAAAGATAAATTATAAAAGGGCATGATTTTTGCTCAAATGAGGGTAATGCGAAAAATCCGAATTTGGAGCAACATCTATGAGCCTTAAATCATTTGCTGAGCCGTTATCTGGCTCAGAACGGCAAAAGCCTGTTAGTCATAAACGGGTGACTATTCAAAGAAATCGCGACAAGAGGCAGGATAGTAGTGCGGTACAACTAACTACTGAATTGATGCATAGTCGCAATCAGCACCATCAAAAAATTGAGCAAACAACTCGTTTGATTAATCGGATGACACAATTGCTGGAAGTCCTTCCTGGTGGTGTAGTCGTTCTGGATGGTGAAGGTATCGTACAACAGTGCAACGCAGCTGCGATTAATTTATTGGGTGAACCCTTGGATGGTGAGCATTGGACTGTAGTTATTACTCGTGCATTTTCCCCAAAAGCAGGCGATGGTCATGATGTTTCACTGGCAAATGGTCGTCTGGTAAATATCTCAACCAGTCCCTTGGATGGAGAGCCAGGTCAGATCATATTGCTGCATGACGTAACTGAAACTCGTCAGTTGCAATCAAAAGTATCCCATTTACAACGTTTATCTGCCATGGGTGAAATGGCTGCCAGATTGGCACATCAAATTCGTACACCCTTATCTTCGGCACTATTATATTTATCTCCCATATTAAAGGCTGATACAGATAAGGTCACACAACAACGTTTTGCTAACAAACTACATAAAAGTATCAGTCATATGGAACGATTGATTAAAGATATGTTGGCATTTTCACGTGGCGATATGGCAGTTACAGCCCCTGTCTCAGTAAATGATTTGTTATCAGCAGTTGAACAGCAATTTCAATCACAGCCAGATGCAGAAAAATTTGAATTAGAAATAAATAATTCAGTCAATGATGCTTATGTTTATGGCAGTAAAGATGCATTGATCAGTGCTATAAATAATTTGGTTAATAACGCCAGACTAGCATGTGAGTTAAAAGGCGAGATCACAATTTTTGCAGACTATACGAATGATGAACAAGGTGATGCTTGTATTGAAATTAGCGTCGAAGATAGCGGGGCTGGTATCGCTGAGCAAGATCACGATAAAGTTTTGACTCCGTTTTATACCACGCGATCTTCAGGAACAGGCTTGGGACTCGCGGTTGTGCAATCAATCACTAAAGCACACAAAGGAGAATTGTGGTTTGAGAGTGATGAAGGTGAGGGCAGTACATTCTGTATGCGGTTGCCGATGTATCAATCCGCAGACACATTTACCCTCACAGCCCAGAAACAAGGAGCAAAATGATGAATGAATCAACTGTATTAGTTGTAGAAGACGATAGTGATCTTCGAGGGGCGTTGTGCGATACCCTTGAATTAGCAGGTTACACGGTTTCTGCCACAGATCAGGGACAAAGTGCACTGGATAAACTTGCAAATGAAGATGTGGGTTTATTATTGAGTGATTTACAAATGCGACCAATGGATGGTCGGACTTTATTGAAAAAAGCCAAAACATTATTACCTGATCTACCTGTAGTAATAATGACGGCATTTGGTACTGTTCAGGGCGCTGTTGATGCTATGCATGAAGGTGCTTGTGATTACCTAATCAAACCATTTGAAGCCGATGATTTGTTGGAAAGAGTACAACGTTATATGCGTACCATGTCATTAGATGGAGATATGGTCGCTGTTGATAAAGCTTCTCGTGACTTATTAACCTTATCTCGACGGGTAGCTGATACTGATGCCACAGTTTTGATTAATGGTGAAAGTGGTACCGGTAAGGAAGTTATTGCTCGTTTCTTACACAATAATTCAGTAAGAAAAGACAGCCCTTTTATAGCGATTAACTGTGCGGCTATTCCAGAAAACATGTTGGAAGCGACCTTATTTGGTTATGAAAAAGGGGCGTTTACTGGTGCCAGTCAGGCATATGCGGGTAAGTTTGAGCAAGCTCAACAAGGTACGATCCTCTTAGATGAAATTTCAGAAATGGATATGAATCTTCAGGCCAAACTATTGCGTGTCATACAAGAACGTGAAGTAGAGCGTATAGGTGGTCGCAAGTTGATTTCACTTGATGTCAGAGTATTAGCAACAACCAATAGATTGCTGCGGGAAGAAGTTGAAGCAGGCCGTTTTCGTGAAGATTTATTCTATCGTTTGAATGTATTTCCATTGCAACTATTGCCATTACGTGAACGAAGAGATGACATTATGCCTTTGGCAAATCAAATGATACGAAAATATAGTCGGTTGTCGAAACGCCCCGTGCCGATGTTCAGCACTAATGCAGAACAGCGATTAATGAATCATCCATGGTATGGGAATGTGCGTGAATTGGATAATGTTGTTCAACGGGCGTTAATTCTACAGCCTGGAGAATCTATTACTGACAATGATTTGGCGTTTGAGACCATGACCAGCACGGGTTCAGAAACCAACGCCAAGGAAACAGTCATTTTACAGACTGTTGAAAACTTGGGGGATGACCTACGCAGTCATGAACAGCGACATATTCTTGATGCTTTAGAAAAGAATAATGGTAGCCGAAGAGTTACAGCTATGGAGTTAGGGATAAGTGAACGCACACTTAGATATAAATTATCCCGATTTAGAGAGTTGGGTATTGCTATTCCAGAGAAGGTTGGCAAGAAGTCTGCATAACTTAAATAACAATACATTTGTTAGTGGAGAAACATCATGATTAAAGGCATAGACCCGAACCAATTATTAACGCAGATGCGTGCAGCCCAAACACAGGCAATGCAACAGCCTGCAGTTAATCTAACAAATAGTGACACTACTGGTCGGGTTGATTTTTCAAATTTGATGAAAACAGCAGTAGACACAGTCAATGAAACACAACAGACATCAGCAAAATTAAAAACAGCCTTTGAAATGGGTGATCCGAACGTTAGTCTTGCAGATGCGATGATTGCAGCTCAAAAATCAACGGTTGCATTTCAAGCTACAGTTCAAGTTCGAAATAAATTGGTGGCTGCTTATGAAGAAGTAATGCGAATGAGCGTATAACGACTAACTAATAATCACTATAAAGTAGAGCAAGAATATGGAAAATGTCCCTGTAGCCACTACAGCACCGCCAGCAACACCTTTAGGTGCAATGCAATCCAATATGTCACGTCAACCGGTAATGAAACAAGTCGGGTTTTTATTAGCTATTGCTGCCAGTATTGCTTTGGGTGGCTATGTATTGATGTGGTCTCAGACGCCAAGTTACCAAATACTCTTTAATGGAATGGATTCAAAAGAGTCATCAGAAGTGGTAGCTGTTTTACAACAATCAAATATCAACTATAAACTGGACCCAAGTACAGGTGCGGTGTTAGTGCCTACGTCAAAACTACAAAGTTTACGGATGAGATTGGCAGCAGAAGGTTTGCCCAGAAGTACCTCACCTGGCATGGAAATGCTAAATGAAGAACAAGGATTTGGAACCAGTCAGTTTGTTGAGCGGGCACGGTATCAGCGTGCAATGGAAGAAGAATTATCACGTTCAATTTCTGAACTTTATAATGTTCGTAGTGCACGGGTTCATTTAGCGATACCTAAACAATCAGTTTTTGTGCGTGAACGTAAACCACCGAGTGCATCGATAGTTGTAAATTTGTATGCTGGCCGTAACCTAGAGCGTGGACAAGTAACTGCTATTACCCATATGGTCGCATCGAGCGTACCAAATATGTCTAATGATAATATTACGCTGATAGACCAAAAAGGTAATTTACTAAGTCGACCTGAGCGTGATCAAGGTCTTGCATTAAGTGATACTCAGCTAGAATATACTAAAAAACTTGAACAACGTTATATAAGCCGTATTGAGGATATATTGGCTCCTATAGTTGGGATGGATGGTGTGCGTGCACAGGTTGTAGCGGAAGTCGATTTTACAGTTAGTGAGCAGACACATGAGAGTTTTAACCCTGATTTGACAGTAGTTCGTAGTGAGCAGATAGAAGAAGAAAATAGGCTAGGTGCAAATGGACCACTGGGAGTGCCTGGAGCTTTATCTAACCAACCACCTGGAGGTGGCGTAGCACCAGAGTTATCATCAGGTGAAGCAGGAAGTATGTTTGTAAGCGGACAATCAGGAAGCAAGAGTAAACACAGTACTCGAAATTATGAGATAGATCGCACAATTAGTCATACCCGCATAGCTCCTGGTTCAATTCAACAGCTAAGTGTTGCAGTGTTAGTAGATGAGCGTCGTACTTTAGATGATGAAGGTAATGTACAATCAATACCATTATCTGAAGCAGAGATGACACGGATTAATGCACTTATTATGGATGCAATTGGTTTTAATAAAGCACGCGGTGATAGTTTGAATGTAGTTAATGCTCCATTTATGGCACCACCGGTTGAAGAATCAATCCCGGCATTGCCTATATGGGAACAAGATTGGGTATGGAATGTTGTGAAACAAGTCTTAGGTGGATTGCTGGTTTTATTTCTAGTATTTGGTGTTATTCGTCCTGCCTTTAAAGATTTAAACAAAGTACCCGTGTCTGCAGCTGGATTAGCGAATGATGGTATGGCACCAGGACAAGCCATAGCAATGGGTGCCGGTGGAGTAGCCACAAATGAGATGGATAAAATAACAACTGGTGCAGAAGATTTGGAAGGTCAGCTAACTAATGTACGAAGTTTGGTGCAGCAAGATCCAGCACTCGTGGCTCAAGTAGTTAAAAATTGGACAGCGAGCGAATCCTGATGGCAGAGCAAGTTAGAAATTTAGCTGGTGTTGATAAAGCGGCAGTATTTTTACGTTCAGTAGGTGAATCTGAAGCGTCTGAAATACTAAAGCATATGACTCCTAAAGAAGTGCAGAAAATAGGTGCAGCAATGTCTGTGTTGACCAATGTTAGCCGGGAAGAAGTTCAAGGTGTACTGGATAACTTTGTTGCGACAGTTGAAGAACAAACAGGCTTGGGAATTGGTTCTCATGATTATGTTCGCAATATGTTGGTGGGAGCATTAGGGGAAGATAAGGCCGGAAGTTTATTAGACCGGATCCTGTCAGGTGGTAATACCACTGGATTGGAGCAGCTTAAATGGATGGATGCACGGGCTATTTATGAAGTTATCAAACTAGAACACCCACAAATTATTTCCATTGTTAGTTCATTTCTAGAGCCCGATCAGGCTGCACAAGTTCTGGGAATGTTTCCTGAACGTGATCAGGCGAATATATTACTTCGGATTGCAACCCTTGATGGTGTGCAACCATCAGCGTTAACTGAATTGAATGAGATATTGGAGAAACAGTTTAGTGGTACTGCAGGTGGGCAAACAGCAACAGTTGGTGGGGTAAAAACTGCAGCAGATATCCTGAACTTTGTTGAGGGTAGTGTAGAAGCCAGTATTATGGAACAAATTAAAGAATCAGAGCCTGACTTGGGTCAAAATATTGAAGATCTTATGTTTGTATTCGATAATCTTATTGATATTGACGACCGAGGCTTCCAAACATTAATGCGTGAGATTTCAACAGATGACTTAATGTTAGCCTTGAAAGGTGCTGATGAAGGACTCAAAGAAAAATTCTTCAACAATATGTCTCAACGTGCAGCTGAAATGATGCGAGATGATCTGGAAGCCAGTGGGCCAGTCCGTGTCAGTGATGTTGAAATGGCTCAAAAAGCTATTCTTTCTGCCGCACGAAGCTTATCCGATAAAGGTGAGATCATGTTGGGTGGAGGCAGTGGAGATGACTTCCTCTGATGAATTGGTTTCTGCCCAAGCTAATGAGGTGACTTCGGAAGAATTAGCTGATTATCAGCGTTGGCAAGCACCACATGTCGTGGCTGTTACTAATGTTGAAAATGCATTTCTAACTGTTGAAGGCATTGAGTCATTACAAAATGAAGCTAAACAAGAAGGCTTTAAAGCTGGTTTTGATGAAGGCCGTAAGGCTGGACTAGAAGCAGGTCAAGCCGACATTATCCAGCAATTAGATTACCTCAAGCAAATCATGGTCAGTTTGAATACCCCTTTAAATGATCTAGATCAGCAAATTGAAAATGATTTAATTACATTGGTTACCACAGTGGCTCGACAAATTGTCCGGCGTGAACTAAAAGCGGATCCAGAACACGTTATTGGTGCCATTCGTGCTGCCATCTCTGTATTACCTATTAATGATCGTAAGATCAAAATTTACTTGAATCCACAAGATACTGAATTGGTCAAAAATGGACTATCTCTGGATGATGATGGTGCTAGTTGGCAATGGCTGGAAGACCCGGTGCTTACCCGTGGCGGTTGCCGTTTAGAAACTGCAGATACCATGGTCGATGCAACGGTTGAAGCACGTCTCGAGAGTGTTATTAACAAATTGCTAGGAGGCAATCGATCGGATGATAGCACCGACTGACCCTGATTTAGACTTGGCAAGACTCGCTGATCGAACAGACAACTGGCATGAACGATTGAAAGATTGTCAGCATCGTCTGGACACTGATACCTCTGAAGTTTTATCAATTGAAGGTCGTTTAACCCGTATGGTGGGTTTAACACTTGAAGCTATTGGCTTTCAGGCACCTATCGGTAGCCGTTGTGAAATTCAAGGTGCTTCAGGTAATCTGATAGAAGCAGAAGTGGTAGGTTTTGCAGGTGAAACACTATATTTAATGCCCATAGGTGATATTCGAGGTTTAGTACCTAATGCTCGGGTTCGACCTATTCGTAGCGATTCACAAGTTCCGGTAGGTGAAGCACTGTTGGGAAGAGTAGTAGATGGGGCCTGTAAACCTCTTGATGGTAAGGGCCCACTCCGTGTTAAAGAGCGGATTCCGCTACATGGGAAACCAGTAAACCCATTGCAGCGAGCTCCTGTACGGCAGCATTTAGATGTTGGAGTACAAGCTATCAATGCCCTATTTAGTATTGGCCGAGGCCAACGTATGGGCTTATTTGCTGGTAGTGGCGTTGGTAAAAGTGTATTACTTGGCATGATGACCCGATTTACTGAGGCAGATGTAATTGTCGTAGGTTTGATTGGTGAGCGTGGTCGAGAAGTAAAAGAATTTATTGAAGATATTCTGGGAGAAGAAGGTTTATCAAGGGCTGTCGTTGTTGCATCACCCGCTGATCACTCACCATTAATGCGTTTACATGGTGCAATGCTCGCGACTAGTATTGCTGAATATTTCCGAGATCAAGGAAAACAAGTTTTACTGTTGATGGACTCCTTAACTCGTTATGCTCAGGCGCAACGCGAAATAGCTTTGGCAATTGGTGAACCACCGGCAACTAAAGGTTATCCACCTTCAGTATTTTCATTACTGCCACAATTAGTTGAGCGTGCAGGAAATGGTGCCAATGGTGGTGCAATTACTGCTATTTATACGGTATTAACGGAAGGAGATGATCAGCAAGATCCGGTGGCTGATGCAGCACGAGCTATTCTTGATGGCCACATTGTTTTATCACGACAATTATCAGAGGCAGGGTTATATCCTGCAGTTGATGTTGAAGCATCAATAAGTCGTGTAATGCCACAGATTATTAATGAAGAACACTTTGAACAGGCTCAATATTTCAAACAAATTTATTCAACATATCGCCAGAATCAAGATCTTATCAATGTCGGTGCCTACGCTATGGGTAGCGATCCAAAGATTGATGAGGCCATTGCCATGTTCCCGAAATTGCAGTCTTTAATTCAACAAGGAATGAATCAATCTATAGATTGGCAACAAAGTGTCGATAATTTAACGACAACGATGCAACTATCACCACCGGCAGCAGATGAAACAATGAAAATGCCAGAAATTTTTAATCCAGGGCAAAATAGAAACTAAAACTGGTCAGTTTTATATTTTTCTGTTCTTATTGAAAGATGAAACGTTCAAAAAGACTAACTCCTATTGTTGACCTTGCAGTCAAGGCTACCGAAGCTGCTTTGATAAAAGTAGGTGAGGCCAATGCTCTGTGGATAAGAGATACCAATCAGTTAGAGGAACTGTATCGCTATCAAGGTGAATATCTGGCTAGACTTCGTTCAGGAGATGTTCTTTCCATGAGTGCTCAGAAAGTGTTGGAGCTTCGTGGGTTCCTAGCTCAACTTGATCAAGCTATTCTCGCTCAGCAACAACAAGTTAAAATTAGTCTTGAAGTTTTACAGCAGCAGCAGGAACAATGGAAAAAAGTACGAAGCAAGGAACAAGCAATGCAGTCTTTGGTGAGCCGTTATCATCACGAAGAAGTGCGTATTGAAATAAAAAAAGAGCAAGATGACAATGATGAGCGCAATACGAGTCAGTGGTTACGCAAACCAAAATAACTTCTAAGTTAATCAAAACCTCCAAACCGCCGATACACTGGCATGGTCTCTGCATTATTGCTAATAGAAAGTAGTAATAATGTGTAGTTTTTAAATATGTATAAATTAGTAAAGTAAGCTATGGTAAGGGTTAAAGCAGAGATTAGAGTGAAGAGTTATCATCCTATCCAGATACTGAAATTCCATAGTGGCAATCTGAAAGCGGCAAGAATGTTCCTCTCAGTTGCAGCTGTTCAACAGGGCGGTAATAATGGGTGTTGGGAGCGGACACTACAAAACTTTAGTGATTACCTGATTCGCTATTAATAAGAGGTTGCTGTAATTCATGTCAGATAAAGAGACAGTAAAAATAGATTGTGGTGATGCACTTAGTATTGCTGACGTCGGTGATTTATATGCAGAGTTATTAGTATTGTTAGCTGAAGGAAAGACCGTACAATTTGATGCTAGCCAACTTGAACGTGTTGATGCAGCAGCGTTACAGGTTCTTTATGCCTATTCTAAAGAGGCCGTATCAAATGGTAATCCTTTAATCTGGGATCAAGCCAGCGAGGCTTTTTGCCGTAGTGCCCGATTATTAGGTCTGGCACAGCTAATGAATATAGATAAAAATACAGTGTAGTTATCTGCTCAAGATTAAAGGTAATATTTAAGATTAATGCATCTATGCTGGGTGCTAGAGATAAGGAGAACAATCAGTCATGGCAAAAATTTTAGCAGTTGATGATTCAGCTTCTATGCGACAAATGGTGGCATTTACATTAAAAGGTGCAGGCCATACGGTGACAGAAGCAGCAGATGGTCAGCAAGCACTCACTATCGCTAAAACGCAGGCATTTGATTTGGTGCTGACAGATGTGAATATGCCAGTAATGGATGGGCTGACATTAACCCGAGAATTGCGAGCATTACCTGCTTATCGGTTTACACCAATATTGGTGTTAACAACTGAAGCTGGCACGGAAAAAAAACAAGAAGGAAGGGCTGCTGGTGCAACCGGTTGGTTGGTGAAACCGTTTAACCCAGACCAATTATTAGCAACAGTTAGAAAAGTGCTTGGGTAGATATATTCCTTTAAAAACGAGTTTTTTGGCTGTTTTGAAAGGAAGATACATTTTGAGTTTATTAGGAAATACACCCTATGAGTATTGATATTTCACAATTTCATGATGTCTTTTTCGAAGAAAGCTTCGAAGGACTCGATGCTATGGAAAGTGGTTTGCTCAACCTTGATGTTGGTGCTGCTGATGTTGAATCTATCAATACTATATTCAGAGCGGCTCATTCAATAAAAGGTGGTGCCGGTACTTTTGGCTTTATGGATGTATCAGAATTCACTCATGTAATGGAAACATTGCTCGATGAAATGCGTAACGGTGAGCGTGACGTATCCAGCGAATCAACCAATTTATTACTAGAAACTGTTGATGTATTACGTGAGATGTTGATTGCAGTTCAACAAAAAACTGATACGGACGCTCAACGCATTGCAGAAATAAGACAAAAGCTGGAAGCAATGTTGGCAGGTGAGGCAGCTGAAGCATCTGGAGCATCTGGAAATCCTATAGAAGTTGATTTGACTGCTGACATGGTTGAGTCGACACAAATTACTATAGGTTGGAATATTAATTTTCGGCCACATCAACATCTATTGCAGACAGGCAATGATCCGGTACGGATGTTGCGGGAACTAGAAACTTTGGGTGAATTGGCTGTTGTTGTTGATGATTCGAAGTTACCACCATTTTCAGATTTGGAACCAGAAGACAGTTATCTATCATGGCAGTTAACGCTTATGGGAGATATTCCAAAAGAAGAGGTAGTTGAAATCTTCGAATGGGTTGACGATGAATGTGATTTAGCTATTGAAGAAATAGTGGGTGAAAGTACCGTTGCAGTTGAGAATACGGCTGGATCAATCAAGGACGAATCAGCTGATCATCAAGTTCCTATTATTGTTGTTGAGCAAGCAGCTACCAAACAAGTTGAGGATGCAAAACCAAAAGCGTCCTCTGCTACTCCAGCAACAACATCTATTCGCGTGGGTACCGATAAGGTGGACTCACTGATTAATTTGGTCGGTGAGTTAGTAATCACTCAGTCCATGTTAGGTCAGATAGGTGATAATTTTACCCAAGATATGTTGCCTCAATTAATAGATGGCTTGGCGCAGTTGGAACAAAATACTCGTGAAATGCAAGAAAGTATTATGCGTATTCGGATGTTGCCAATAAGTTTTGCATTTAATCGTTTCCCGCGTCTGGTACATGACTTGTCGGGTACATCAGGAAAAAAAGTCGAGTTAAAGTTATCAGGTGAGCAAACCGAACTTGATAAAACGGTGATGGAAAAAATTGGTGATCCATTAGTACATCTGGTGCGTAACTCACTTGATCATGGATTGGAAATGCCCGAAGTCCGCTTGGCAGCAGGTAAAGAAGAGATAGGTCAATTACACCTAAATGCTTTTCATCAGGGCGGTAATATAATTATCGAAATTAGTGACGATGGCGCCGGTTTAAATGAAGATAAAATCTTCAATAAGGCTGTTGAAAAAGGTTTGGTGGATGCTTCAGAGGTGCTTAGTCCAGATAAGATTCATGAATTGATTTTCCTACCAGGTTTTTCAACTGCGGATGTGGTTACTGATATTTCAGGCCGAGGCGTAGGAATGGATGTGGTTCGTAAAAATATTTTAAGTCTTGGTGGTAGTGTTTCAGTCGTGTCAAAGAAAGGTGAAGGTTCGACCTTTACCATTCGTTTGCCACTCACATTAGCGATTATGGACGGACAAACTATTCGAGTGGCTGGTGAAAACTACATCATACCATTGGTTTCAATTATTGAATCTCTAGAAATTAAATCTACTGATGTAAAACGCCTATCAGGTAAAGGTGAGCTCTATCCATTGCGTGATGAATATGTACCTATTATCCGCCTTTATGAAATATTTGGTTTGCACCCTAAATCAACAGATCTGGAAGATGGTTTGTTGGTAATTGTCGAGGGTGCGGGTCAAAAAGTTGGGTTGTTTATTGATGATTTATTGGGTCAGCAGCAGGTCGTTATAAAAAGTCTGGAAACTAATTATCGCAAAGTACTCGGTTTGTCTGGTGCAACTATTCTGGGCGATGGTACCGTTGCCTTGATTTTGGACGTACCTGGGCTGATGACATTATACAAAGACCCGTCATTGGCAAAAGTGTTGATAAATGATGAACAGGTAGCCTGAGGAGTAATGATGTGACCGAATTACAACAGGCGAATGACTATACAGATACCCTTGGCGATTTTGAACAAGGAACAGAACAATATCTGAGCTTTATATTGGACGATGAAGAATATGGTGTTGAGATCCTTCGTGTTCAAGAGATAAAAGGTTGGGATAGAGTTACTTCTGTACCGAATACACCTCATTATTTGTGCGGTGTGCTGAATCTGCGAGGAACAATTATTCCAGTAGTGGATTTACGTATTCGTTTTGATATGCCAGCAAGAGAATATACACCTACAACAGTGGTAATCGTTCTCAAGGTAGAAGGTGGCGGTCAACGAACGGTTGGAGTTGTCGTTGATGCGGTATCCGATGCTCATAATGTGTTGCCGGAAGATATTAGACCAACCCCTGATTTGGGTGCTCATGTGGATATTAACTATATCAGTGGCTTGGTGCCAGTTGATGACAAGATGATGATGATTTTAAATGTTGATCGATTGTTAAGCGTTGAGTCGATAGGTTAATAGAGTGCATATAGGTCAATTATTGTGTGTCGAATAATAGCAGTCATGAACCAGAAAGGTGGGGTTGGAAAAACAACAACTACCATCAACCTTGGCCATGCACTTGCTTTGTCTGGTAAGCGGGTAACGTTATTAGATATGGATGCACAAGGACAGGTTGTAACAGGGTTCGGCTTGGATAATAAACAAGCGGGTTTAGACATGGTTTTACTGGAAGATGTGTTGATTGATGATGTGAAAGTTACGGTAAGAGACAATCTTGATGTGGTTTCTGCCGGTCCCCAGTTGGCTGACTACGAACATGTTGCTACTGGTGGCGCTAGCCGAGGGCATAAACTCCGATTAGCAATAGAGAATTCGACATTAATAGAGCAGGATTTTATTTTGATCGACTGTCCGCCATCATCAGGATTATTAGGTATCAACGCTATGTTTGCTGCTGGTGAAGTATTGATACCAGTATCAGGTGATTATTTATCATTGCAAGGTTTGTCACGCATGATGCAGATTTTAAAAAGTGCAGAATCTATGTCAGGGCATGCCATCAAATTATGGCTACTTTCGACACGGATGAATATGCGCCGACGATTAACGCATGAAGTGAGAAATAGAATTTTGAAATATTTTCCAGGGCGCGTTTTTAATACGGTAATTCGTGAAAATGTTGCATTGGCAGAAAGCCCCAGTTTTGGAAAAACAATATTTGAATACAGAAAGAATAGTGCGGGTGCAGAAGATTACTTCTCACTTGCTCAAGACCTTTTACGGGGGAGAACCAGCTAATGGCAGAAAAGAAAACACATATGGGTAATGACCCATTAGCGTGGCTGGCCGAAGAGGACAGCACTGCTAAAAAAGCAGTGTTACCTCCAAAACGTACGCGAACACGGCGAACTAGCAGAAAAAAAACAGCAACTGCTAAAACAGAAATAGAGCTAGTAGAAGAAAGTTTTGCTGCTTTAGCACCTCAAGGTGAAGCACTGGTTAGCCGTTTTTATGAAAAGTTATTTGAACAAAATCCTAAGCTAGCCCCATTGTTTGATACTGTTTCAGTAGTGGGACAACAGAAAAAGCTGTTGGCCTCATTGGTGTTGCTGGTACAAAACCTAGATAAGCCTGCTGTATTAAAAGACTATTTATTGGGGTTAGGTGCGAGGCATATGCACTACGGTGTTTCCTTGGAACAATATCAAATGTTTACCGATGCATTGATCTCGGTAATGTCAGAAATATTGGGCAACAAATGGACATCACAAGTTAACGATGCGTGGCAAAATACGTTAAATAATGTGACAACGATTATGTTAGAAGCATACGAGCCAGTGGAGGCTGAAGAAATGGCAACGAATAAACAAACAGATAGTCAAGAATTGATAACAATGCGGGCAGCTGTAGATGGTGCATCCACTGCGTTGATGATGTGTGATGAGAATCGTGTTATTACCTATGCTAATCCAGCGGTAATGAGTTTGTTGCAAAATCGTCAGACGGAGTTACGCAAAGTATTTCCCGGACTTAATTTGAAAAAATTGATTGGCACAAATATAGATGACTTCCATAAAGACCCATCACTTCAGGCCGGGATTTTGTCTGATGTTGATAATCTGCCTTATCAAGCTCAAATTCAGTTATTAGATATTCATTTTGATTTAAATGCTAGTGCTATTGTTGATGCTGATGGTAACTACATGGGTAATATGGTTGAGTGGAAAGACATCACTGACCAAGTTAATGCTCAGGCTGAAGCAGATAGACAAGCTGTAGAAGTAAGCCGTTTACAATCGGCGATAGACGGTGCAACCACTGCATTGATGATATGTAATGCTGACCGAGTAATTACGTTTGCCAATCCATCTGTAATGGCATTGCTGGAAAACCGTTTAACAGAATTAAGAAAGATTTTTCCTAAAATAGACTTAAATAAATTGCTTGGTACCTGTATCGATGATTTTCATAAAGATCCTTCGCATCAGGCAAAAATCTTGGCCGATGTAGATAACTTGCCATATCGTAGTCAAATTCAATTATTAGATTTACACTTCGATCTTAATGCCAGTGCCATTGTTGATGCTGATGGTCACTATATGGGCAATTTGGTTGAGTGGAAAGATATTACTGATCAAGTGAATGCAGAAAATGCAATTAAAACATTGATTACAGCAGCTGGAGCAGGACAGTTAGAAGAGCGTATTGATACCAGTGATTATTCAGGTTTTATGGAAAATATCGCTGGGGGAATTAATAGCATAATGGATACTGTTTTAGCACCGGTACAAGAAACAATTCGAGTATCAGGTGCTTTATCTAACGGTGATTTAACCCAGAATATGGATGGCGAATATCAGGGACTGTTTGCAACATTAGCTGACGCTTTGAATGATTCGGTTAATAAAATGGCTGAAACAGTTCAAGAAATTAATGATACGTCAACCAGTATCGGAACAGCAGCCAGCGAAATTTCTGAGGGTAATGTTGATTTAAGTCAACGTACAGAGCAGCAAGCTTCATCGTTGGAAGAAACAGCTTCGAGTATGGAAGAACTAACCAGTACAGTTCGTCAAAACTCTGATAATGCCCGTCAGGCAAATCAGTTGGCAGCATCGAGTCGTGAGCAAGCTGAGAAAGGTGGTTCGGTCATTAAAGAAGCGATTGCTGCTATGTTGGCAATCAGTACTTCAAGCAAAAAAGTGACCGATATTATTGGTGTCATCGATGAGATTGCATTCCAAACTAATCTATTGGCTCTAAATGCTGCAGTTGAAGCTGCAAGAGCGGGCGAGCAAGGTCGAGGTTTTGCTGTGGTTGCTTCAGAAGTTCGTAACCTTGCCCAACGATCAGCCTCTGCTGCCAAAGAGATTAAAGAGTTGATTAATGATAGTGGTGAGAAAGTCAAAGAAGGTTCAGCACTAGTGGATGAATCAGGTAGAACCTTGGAGGAAATTGTGGCCAGCTCGAAAAAAGTGGGTGACATTATTTCTGAAATTGCAGCGGCAGGTGCAGAACAAACACAAGGTATCGAGCAAGTCACTAAAGCTGTCGGCCAGATGGATGAAATGACTCAGCAAAATGCCGCACTGGTAGAACAGGCAGCAGCAGCAAGTGAATCTTTGGATGACCAGGGTAAGAGCCTGCAACGGTTGATGTCATTTTTTGAGGTGGGTGATGAGTCTGATGAACCTGCTCCGGTGGTTACTGCCAGGAAAACTAAAGCAAAACCAGTGGTTAAGAAAGCCAAAGCTAAGCC
>QNEY01000015.1 GCA_003645385.1 Gammaproteobacteria bacterium
AATCCATTCAGCGCAGTGGTTTTGGCCCCAATTTATTTGATGAATGGCGATATCTTGATTTGGGTGAGCCGGGAAAAAGTTGTGTTGGGAGACCGCTTAATCCTGATTTTGTATTGAATCAACTGCGCTATCAAGGTGGAACGATTCTACTGGCACGTGAGAATTTCGGCTGTGGATCAAGTCGAGAACATGCTGTTTGGGCGTTAGATGACTTTGGGATCCGAGTTGTTATTGCACCAAGTTTTGCCGATATTTTCTTTAATAACACTAGTAAAAATGGCATCTTGGCTATTAGGCTGGATGAAAAAATAGTGGATCAATTGTTTGATGAGGTCGAGTCAGAGACGGGTTATCAACTAATTGTCAATTTACAAGATCAAGTGATTACCTTGCCAAATGGCAACAGAATAAGTTTTGAAATTGATTCATTTAAAAAGCATTGTTTGTTAAATGGTTTGGATGATATTGGTTTGACTATGCAACACACGGATGAAATTCAGGCATACGAACAGCAGCGTAAAAAACAAACACCATGGCTGTTTTCTTAAACAAAATAAAACCATGGAAATTAAATAATTTTTAAATTTTAGTTAGTGAATCGGAAAGAATGACAAAAAAAATAGCAGTATTAGCCGGTGATGGTATCGGCCCAGAGATTGTCGCAGAGGCAGTTAAAGTATTAAATGCATTAGAAAAAGACGGTCTGGATATAGAGCTTGAATATGGCTTAATAGGCGGTGCAGCTTATGATGAAGCTGGAACACCATTACCTGAAGAGACATTGGTTATATCAAAATCTGCTGATGCTATTTTATTAGGAGCAGTGGGTGGATACAAATGGGAATCACTGGATATTAGTGTACGTCCTGAAAAAGGCTTATTGGGTATCCGTAGTGCTTTAAATTTATTTGCAAATTTGCGTCCAGCGATCTTATATCCACAATTGGCAGATGCTTCGACATTAAAATCAGAAGTTGTTGCCGGTTTGGATTTGATGATAGTGCGTGAATTAACTGGTGGTATTTATTTCGGACAACCTAGGGGTGTTCGCGTCTTGGACAATGGTGAAAAAGAAGGTTTCAATACTCTGGTTTATAGAGAGAGTGAAATCCGTCGTATTGGCAAGGTTGCATTTGATATTGCCAGAAAACGCCAAGGCCGTTTGTGTTCAGTAGATAAGGCTAATGTGCTGGAATGTACAGAATTGTGGCGAGAAACAATGACAGAATTAGCAGGTGACTATACTGATGTTGATCTAAGTCATATGTATGTTGATAACGCAGCTATGCAATTAGTACGAGCGCCTAAACAATTTGATGTGATGGTCACAACTAATATGTTTGGTGATATCTTGTCAGATTGTGCATCAATGTTGACCGGTTCAATTGGTATGTTGCCTTCAGCATCTTTGGATGAAAGTGGCAAAGGTATGTATGAACCAATTCATGGTTCTGCGCCAGATATAGCGGGCCAGAATATTGCTAATCCATTAGCAACAATTCTATCGGTTGCCATGATGTTGCGTTACACCCTTGATGAATCATTAATGGCAAACCGTATTGAGAATGCAGTGGAAAAAGTACTCGAGCAGGGTATCCGTACTGCAGATATCTATTCAGAAGGTACTACAAAAGTGGGTACTAGTGAAATGGGCGATGCAGTAATAGCAGCGCTATAATTTGAATTTTAAAAAGTTAGGTGAGTAGTGAGTAAAAAAATTGATGTTGCTGTAGTTGGCGCAACAGGTGCAGTCGGTGAAACCATGTTAGAAATTTTGCATCAGCGTAATTTCCCAGTGGGTAAAGTCTATGCATTGGCCAGTGAACGTTCAGCAGGTAACGCAGTAAGTTTTGGCAATAAGTCCTTAATTGTTGAAGATTTGGCAACGTTTGATTTCTCGAAAGTACAAGTTGGTTTATTTTCACCTGGTGCCAGTGTGTCAAAAATATATGCACCAAAAGCAGCCGAAGCTGGTTGTGTAGTGATTGATAATACCTCTGAGTTTCGATATGACGATGATATTCCATTGGTTGTTCCGGAAGTGAACCCACATGCAATAGCAGACTATAAGAATCGTGGAATTATTGCTAACCCTAACTGCTCCACCATACAAATGATGGTGGCATTAAAGCCAATTTATGATGCGGTTGGCATAACTCGAGTAAATGTATGTACTTATCAGGCTGTATCTGGTACTGGTAAACCTGCAATGGATGAATTAGCAAAACAAACAGCGGCACTTTTAAATGGGCGACCAGTTGAAAGTAGTGTCTATCCCAAACAAATTGCCTTTAATGTGCTACCCCATATTGATGTGTTTGAGGATAATGGTTATACCAAAGAAGAAATGAAAATGGTTTGGGAAACCAAAAAAATTATGGAAGACGATAATATTGCAGTAAACCCTACTGCTGTCCGTGTACCTGTGTTTTATGGGCATTCAGAGGCGATACATATAGAAACCCGTGATAAATTAACAGCTGAAGATGCTAGGAAACTACTGGCAGAGTTTGAAGGTATTGAATTACTTGATAACCATGTTGATGGTGGTTATCCAACTGCTGTAACTGAAGCCTCTGGAACTGATCCGGTATATGTCGGACGTGTTCGTGAAGATATTTCGCATCCAAATGGTTTAAATTTATGGGTGGTGGCAGATAATGTACGTAAGGGTGCGGCTTTAAATAGTGTACAAATTGCAGAAATACTGGTTGAAAACTACCTTTAGGTGATTTTACGTGTTAGCCTAACGACTTAGGTGGGAAGATTAAAGGAAATTATGATGATAAATAGAACATTTACCAGCCTAGCGGTGATGGGTGCAATAGGAATTCTGGCTCCAATACAAGCCAATGCCTTTGGACTAGGTAGTATCGAATTGTCATCAGCACTTAATGAACCTTTTCTTGCCGAAATACCTGTTACTGCTTTAAAGGCAGATGAGGTTGATAATCTGCAAGTACAATTAGCTTCCCGGGAAGAGTTTGAACGGGCAGGCTTGATACACAACTTCTTACTTGCCAACCTAAAATTTGAAATTATTGAGACAGCAGGTAAAACAAAGGTTGTTATTACTTCCAAGCAACCCGTTAAAGAACCATTTATTGATTTTCTATTAACAGCTACCACTGGTAATGGTCGTTTAATTCGAGAATACACAGTATTACTTGACCCTCCTAAAAATGTATTCACAAGACCTGTTATTACGTCAGCACCAGCGCCAACAGCGCAAGCCGAATCGAAAGTAAGCACATCAAGTAGTACACAACAAAATACAACTACCTATCAGTATGATGCACCAACTTCATATACTACTCCTGTAACTAGTTATGGTTCGACAGATCGAAATGACACATTGTGGGATATCGCATTAAAAACAAGACCAGAAAAATCAATTTCAGTCCATCAAATGATGATTGCTTTGGTAGATGAAAATCCTAGAGCGTTTAGTCATAAAAATATTAATGGTCTCAAGGCTGGCTATACCTTATCGGTTCCTAGCAGTGATGTAATTAGACAAATATCGAGAAAGCAGGCAGTTTCTACTGTAAGTGAACATAACACTACTTGGAAAAACCGCAACACGCCTAGTGCATCGGTGGATACTGCTATCACAGAAGAACAATCAGATAAAATGACTGAGATTTCATCTGAAATGGACTTTAGTGATAGTGATGCACAAGGACAGGATTTAGACACCATTTCTACAGAAGTTAGTAGTGAAGACAGTGGGCGTCTGCAACTTGTTGCTCCCAACAATGAAACAGCGATGGTAGGCAGTGAGTTGTCACCTATGGGGAGTTCTGAACTAGAAGCAATCAATGAACAATTGACCTTGGCTCAAGAAACAATTGAAGGTCAAGCTCAAGAAAACATAGATATGCAAGCTCGCATGAGTGTTATGGAAGAGCAAATCCAAACATTACGTAGATTGATATCGTTAAAAGATGCTGATTTAGCACGACTACAAAGTTCTTTGGAGCAAGAAGAAATCTTAGCAGAAGAAGTAGTTGAATCAACAGAAGAACAGATAGAGCAACAAGCTGAGGTTGATGCATATTTTGAGCGAGTTGAAGATGAAGCATCAACTTTATTGTCGTCGGACGATGAGGAAGTTTTGTCTGAAGACGAACAATCTCAATTAGCTTCGGATACTGAACTTCAAGATGATATGCAATTGCAACAAGATGCCAGTCAAGGAGATGAAACTGATTATGAGTTGACCGGTATACCAGAAATTGATGAAGTAATTAATGACGTTGATGAGGTGATCGATGACGTTATGGAAAATGTTGATTTATCATTCATACCATCAGTTGATGAGGTAGTTTCTTATACATCTGAAGTAACTGGTGTTGATGAAAATGAAATGAAATCAGCACTGGAGGAAGTTAAAGCTTTCTTAGCTCAATATAAGATGGAAAGCCTGTCAGTAGGACTGTTATTGTTGATCGTAATTTGGTTATTGATAAGAAGACGTAACCGTCCAGATGTATCGTGGGATGAAGCCGTTGGGAAACTTGATGAAACAACTGTTGTTAGTCCAGATGAGGATGAGCAGGAACAAAAGACAGAAGTTAGTGATGAAATTGTGGAAGTCAGCGATGAGGTTGAACAGCAAACAGAGCAAGTAAATGAAGATATTGAAGAGCAAGTTGAAGCTGAAGTAACACCAACAAAAACTGTTGAAGATTTAATTCAAGATGCTGATGTATATGTAAGCTATGGTGATTTTGAAAAAGCAAAATTAACCTTGCAAGAAGCGATTAGTGATGAACCATCAAATGATGTTGTTAATCATAAGTTATTGTTTGTATTATTTAAACAACAGCAACAAAATGAATTTATTGACCTAGCTAGTCAAGGTCATATAGATAAAGACTCATTCGAATGGGCAGAAGTAGTCGAATGGGGTCGTGAGTTAGCTCCGGAACATGAACTATTTAGGCAAGAAGAGCTTGAGCAAGAGATAGAGTCCGATGAATTGTCTGGATTTGAAGCACCAGTACTTGAAAGTGATCACATAGAATCAGAAGAGGCTTTGTCGGATGTTGAAGTTGAAACTGATGATAGTGATGTTCTAACTGTTAGCGCAAATCAAGATGTTTCTGAAGATGACCATGATGATCTGTTGGCTTTTACAACAGAAGACTTAAGTAGCAATGAGCAACAAGACGAGTCAAAGGAAACTGACGCTCAAGCAGAAGAAGAAACTACTTTTGATGAACCGCTAGAGTTTAATATTGAAAGTGACAATGAATCGACGGCAAATGATGCATCATTAAATCTTGATATTACTTTGGATGATGATGAGTCAACAATTGAGTTTGAAGGCTTGGCAGAGATTACAGAAGCAGATATGTCTGAAGTAACTGAAGCCTTATCAACTGAAAATGAACTTGAGTTTAATCTGGGTGAATTTGACAATATTGACGAAGCAGAAACCAAGTTAGATCTTGCTGCTGCCTATATTGATATGGGGGATTCTGCAGGTGCAAGCAGTATTCTTGATGAAGTCATGAATGAAGGTAATGAGGAACAAAAATCTCGAGCTCAAACAATGTTAAAAGACTTGTCTTAAAGTAGGATGATAGGTGAGGGTTGCCTTAGGTGTTGAATATGATGGTACAAACCATGCTGGCTGGCAGGTTCAACCCTCTCAAAGAACAGTTCAGGGCTGTTTAGAAGAAGCATTAAGTCAAGTAGCAAACCATCAGGTTAAGACCGTTGCTGCCGGACGAACAGATTCAGGTGTCCATGCCTTACAACAAGTAGTACATTTTGATACTACATCTGTGCGTAGTGAGAGAAGCTGGATTCTAGGACTTAATTCAAATTTACCAAGTGATATCAATATTGTCTGGGCAAGCCCTGTTGACAATGATTTTAGTGCTCGATTTTCGGCGTTAAATCGCAGTTACCGGTATTTAATCTTTAATCGGGTAGGTAGATCAGCAATTCATGAAAAACGGATGTGGTGGCTGTTTGGTCCACTTGATGAACTGCGTATGCAAGCTGCTGCTGATTTATTGGTCGGTCACCATGACTTCTCAGCCTTTCGGGCTAAATTATGCCAAGCCCATAGTCCAATTAAAACGGTAGAAAAAATTCAAGTAATCCGACAAGGTAACTGTATTGCTATAGATGTTAAAGCACAATCTTTTTTGCATCATATGGTACGAAATATAGTTGGTGTTTTAGTGCCGATTGGTCAAGGCATACAGCCGGTATCATGGGCAAAAACAGTTTTAGATAGTCGTGATCGTGGTCAAGGGGGGATAACTTCTGCTCCAGAGGGCTTATATCTCGTAAATGTTGAATATCCTGAAAAATATAAGCTTCCTACAGTGTCAGCTTTTCCCGTGGTCTGGTAAAGTATTGTTCTAGATTTCTTTCTCAGACTAATTTCATGAGAACACGTGTAAAAATTTGTGGCATTACTCGTCGCCAAGATGCTGAATTTGCAATTGAAATGGGTGCAGACGCGTTAGGATTAGTATTTTATCCATCAAGCCCAAGAGCTGTAACTGTTGCGCAAGCTGAGCAAATTGTAGAAGGTTTAGCGCCATTTGTGGCAGTGGTTGCCCTTTTTGTTGATGCAAAACCAGAACATGTATATTTGTGCTTACAGTCATTGCCAATATCTGTATTGCAGTTTCATGGTGATGAAAGTCCTGAATATTGTGAGCAATTCGGCATGCCATACATGAAAGTGATAAGAATGCGTGACGGTATTAATCTTGCTGAGATGGCTACGCGCTATACTTCAGCGTCAGCTTTGCTATTGGATAGTTATAAGGCTGGTGTGCCAGGCGGAACTGGACAGACCTTTGATTGGTCAATGATTAATCAAGTTGATAAACCTATAATTCTTGCAGGCGGATTAACGGTTGAAAATGTTACTAAGGCAATCAAGCAAGTGCAGCCCTATGCTGTTGATATCAGTGGTGGTGTTGAGCAAGCTAAAGGAATCAAAGATCAACAAAAAATACGCGCTTTCATGCAAGAGGTAGTAAATGGCTGAACAGATGGAAAATAATTATTACGATAGCTATCCCGATGATCGAGGGCATTTCGGTCAATTTGGTGGTCGTTTTGTCGGCGAAACATTGATGGAAGCAATTTATGCGTTAGAAGAAGCCTATAATCATTATAAAACTGATCCAGAATTTCAGGCTGAAATGGATAAAGACTTAGCCGATTTTGTTGGAAGACCATCACCACTCTATCATGCGGTAAACTGGACCAAAAAATTAGGTGGCGCACAAATCTATTTAAAACGTGAAGATCTTAATCACACTGGCGCTCATAAAGTAAACAATACTATTGGTCAGGCATTACTCGCTAAAAGAATGGGTAAAACCCGAATTATTGCTGAAACTGGTGCTGGCCAGCATGGTGTAGCTACGGCAACAGTTGCTGCTCGTTTAGGTATGGAATGTGTCATTTACATGGGTGCGGAAGATGTTCAACGTCAATCGATGAACGTTTACCGGATGAAATTACTGGGGGCGGAAGTTATTCCAGTTGAATCTGGTTCTCGCACTCTAAAAGATGCTTTAAATGAAGCCTTGCGTGATTGGGTAACTAATGTTGATGATACCTTTTATATTATCGGAACCGTTGCAGGACCGCATCCTTATCCTGAGATGGTAAGGGATTTTCAGACAATCATCGGCCGTGAGGCACGTAATCAAATTTTAAAAGCTGCAGGCCGTCTCCCTGATGCATTAATTGCCTGTATTGGTGGTGGCTCGAATGCTATCGGTTTGTTTCATCCATTTATTGGTGATGAAGAAGTTGCTATGTATGGTGTTGAAGGTGCTGGCCATGGAATCGAAACAGGTCAACATGCAGCTCCATTGTGTGCTGGTTCACCAGGTGTGTTGCATGGTAATCGTACCTACTTAATGCAAGATGAGAATGGTCAGATTATTGAAACACATTCAATCTCTGCAGGTTTGGATTACCCGGGTGTTGGACCAGAACATGCCCTGTTAAAAGATATTGGACGTGCAGAGTATGTGTCAATAACAGATGAGGAAGCATTACAGGCATTCCATGATTTAACGCGTATTGAAGGTATTATTCCTGCTTTGGAATCAAGCCATGCATTAGCCTATGCTAGTAAACTGGCACCTACAATGTCTTCTGATCAAATTTTGTTAATTAATCTATCTGGCCGTGGAGACAAAGACATGCATACTGTAGCCGCTTTGGCTGGTTTAAGTTTCTGAGGGTTTGAGAGTGAGTCGTATTAGTCAATGTTTCAAGAAGTTAAAGGCTGATGGTCAAACGGCCCTTATTTCGTATATAACAGCTGGTGACCCTGAACCGTGGGTAACCGTTCCAATATTGCATGCTTTAGTTGATGCTGGTGCAGATATTCTGGAATTAGGCATTCCTTTTTCCGACCCGATGTCAGATGGCCCTGCTATTCAAAAAGCCTGCGAGCGAGCTTTAAAAAATGATGTGTCCATTCATAATGTATTAGATATGGTAGCTGCATTCAGAAAGAAAAATACCGAAACACCAATAGTACTAATGGGCTATGCTAATCCTTTAGAATCCATTGGATACGAAAAGTTTGCCCAAAGAGCACAGGAAGTCGGTGTTGATGGTGTGTTGACAGTTGATATGCCACCAGAAGAATCGGATGAGTTTTTGCCATTAATGAATAAACATGGAATTGACACTATTTTTCTGGTTGCACCAACCACATCATTAGAGCGTATGGCGTATATCTCAGAACATGCTAAAGGCTTCATATATTATGTATCCATAAAAGGTGTGACTGGCTCTGCAGTATTAGATGTGACAGAGGTTGCAGATAAAATGCTTGAGTTGAAGAAGAATACAAATTTACCCGTTGGTGTGGGTTTTGGTATCCGTGATGGTAAATCTGCAGCTGCTATATCTGAAATAGCCGATGCAGTTGTAGTCGGAAGTACTCTGGTAAGCTGTATTGGAGAGCATGCAAAAAGGCCGGAAGAATTACCAGCAGCTGTTGCTGCATTACTGGCTGAAATGCGTCATGCAGTTAATGCTCGCGATGTAGCTCGATAGAGTTGTATTTTCGAATAAATTTTATAGGTGACAAATATGAGTTGGTTTGAAAAGTTAATCCCTTCTAAAATTCGAACAACGGCTCGCAGTCGTTCAGTTCCGGAAGGTGTTTGGTGTAAATGTCCTGCTTGTGATGGTGTTCTTTATCGAGCTGAACTGGAACGTAATTTACATGTTTGTCCTAAATGTAATCATCACCAACGTATTAATGCCCGCACACGTTTAGAAAGTTTTTTGGATGAAGGGGACCATCCAGAAATTGCAGCAGATATTAAACCTGTTGATACCTTGAAATTCAAAGATAGCAAAAGATATAAAGACCGAATCACTCAAGCACAAAAAACAACAGGTGAAAATGATGCTTTGCTGGCAATGGAAGGGACAATTAATGATGAACCTGTAGTAGTAGTTTCATTTGATTTTAGCTTTATGGGTGGTTCTATGGGCGCTGTTGTTGGTGAGAAGTTTGTTCGTGCAACACAAGTGGCCTTGGATAAAAAAATACCACTTATTTGTTTCTCAGCAAGCGGTGGAGCTCGTATGCAAGAAGGCCTATTCTCATTGATGCAGATGGCAAAAACAAGTGCCATATTGGCTCAACTTAGCAAAGCAGGTGTACCCTTTATATCTGTGTTAACAGATCCTACTATGGGTGGTGTTTCTGCAAGTCTGGCGATGCTAGGTGATATTAATGTTGCTGAACCCAAAGCATTGATTGGCTTCGCTGGCCCACGTGTAATTGAACAAACTGTACGCGAAACATTACCTGAAGGTTTTCAACGGAGTGAGTTTCTTGTAGAACATGGAGCGATTGATATGATTGTCGATCGTCGAGATATGCGTGATCGATTAGCTAGTATATTGGCAATGTTACAAAAGCGTAAAGCTGTTTAAATTTAAATATTAGTATTATGCGATTTCAAACCCTGCCAGAATGGCTCCAATGGCAGGAGAAACTCCATTTTACTGAGGTTGATCCCGGGCTAGAGCGTGTTGGTCAGGTCTGGAGACAGCTTGGCGGTAGCTCAAAACTACCTTTCACAGTAATAACAGTTGCCGGAACTAATGGTAAGGGTTCATCAGTAGCAATGCTCGACTCTATTTTATGTGCTGCTGGCTATCGCACTGGAACCTATACCTCACCACATTTACTACGATACAACGAACGTATACGTGTTGAGGGCCATTCATGTGATGACACAATGATCTGTGAGTCTTTCAATCGAATAGATCATGCACGTGGGCAAACATCACTTACCTATTTCGAATTTTCTACCTTGGCTGCAGTCGATATTTTTTGCCGTCAGAACATAGATATTGCTATTTTGGAAGTTGGGATGGGAGGTAGATTGGATGCCGTAAATCTATTTGATACTGATATTGCACTTATTACCCCAATTAGCCTTGACCATACTATGTGGTTAGGGAGTAATCGTGAGCAGATTGGGACTGAAAAGGCTGGTATTATACGACAATATAAACCTGTTGTTTACTCAGAAACCAAGCCGCCTGAAACAGTGTTATCTTATGCTAAAGCATTACAAACACCCATTTTTTTAGCGGATTCTGATTTCAGAATTAGTTATGATAGTGACAACAATGGCTGGAATTGGGCAAGTCAGTCTATTCAAATTCAAAACTTGCCTTTACCTGCTCTTGCAGGCTCATACCAAGTTCAAAATGCAGCTGCTGTTTTACAAGTCATCACATTATTGAATGCACAGAATTACACTATTTCAGAACAAGACATAAAAACTGGACTAACTACTGTTAAACTCGCTGGTCGCTTTCAACGAATTCAGGGTGATGTGGAACAAATATTTGATGTGACACACAATCAACAAGGTGCTGAAAACCTAGTCAAGCTATTAGCAGAAACACCTTGTATAGGGCGAACCATAGCAGTATTAGCTATGCTAAAAGATAAAGATGTTTCAGCACTAGTTTCAATATTAGAAAAATCCATTGATCTTTGGTATATCGCTGGTTTACAGGGTTGTCGTGGTATGACTGGACATGATTTGGCTATCCAAGTAACTAAGATAGTTGGAGAGGATAAAGTTCTCGACCATAAAATGGTAGTTGATGCTTATCAGCAGGCTATGCAAGAAGCACAGAAAGGTGATCGAGTATTGATTTTTGGCTCATTTCATACGGTAGAATCTGTTTTGCGATTAAATAATGAACAAACTGAAGAGAGAACCTAATGAATAAAACAACCCCCATTGCATCAATAGCAATTACCGTCGTTATTTTGCTCATAGTAATGAATTCTTACACCACAATTAAAGCAGGCCACAACAAAGTTGCCACTTTGTTTGGAGATGTTCAACCAGAACCTTATAAAGAAGGGTTTCATATTGTGAATCCATTACTTGAGTTTTCTAGTTTTGATTTGCGTCAACTGACCTATACATGGGATAAAATTCAAGTACCATCACAGGATAAATTAAAATCGACTATGGATATCTCGGTCACATTTCGTTTAGATGGGACACAAACGCCAAGGATATTGCAAGAAACAGGACGCTTAGAGGATGTGGTTAATAAACATGTCACACCAAAAGTACGTTCATTATTACGTGAAGCGGGTAAAACCGTTGGGAAATCACAAGATTTTTATCTCGACACAGTTCAACAAGAGCTTCAAATTTATATGGAAGATGGTTTGAGATCATATCTTGGACCTAAAGGTATCATTGTCGAAGCAGTATTGTTTCGTGATATTACCTTGCCACAAGTCGTAACTAGTGCGGTTATTCAGACAAAAGAGCGGCAAGAGCAGCTAGAGCGAGAAAAAGCACAATTAAATATTGTTGAGCAACAAGCACAACAACAAGTCAAACAAGCTGAAGCGAGAGAAAAAGCAGCAATTGCTGATGCGAATGCTAAACGTACTCGTGCTGATGCAGAAGCATATCGAATTTTAAAAGAAGCTGAGGCTCAAGCAGGTGCTAATAAGGTATTGGCACGATCAATTACATCAGAACTGATTCAATACAACAGTATTCAACGTTGGACAGGTCAATATCCTCAGACGCTGATGATGGGTGCAGAGATGGAAGAGGTAATCATTTCTTTGCCTGATGTCAGTGGGCAGGCAAAAGCTAAATCTAATAGCGAGGAATAGAATAAAAGTATAGCCAGTTTAGCTATACATTTCGTCGATATCTTGTTGGTGATGCGTAATGACTTTAGGACGCTTGATTTTCATTGTCGGTGTCATTAGGTCGTTTTCTACTGTCCAAGCTTCCAATGTAAGACTGACCCGACGGATTTTAGCGTAAGCAGGGAAATCATGTAAAAGCCCACGCAAGCGTTTCATAATGTCATTGTGGAGTGCTTTATTATTCAAACTATCATGATCAAATCCATCTAGATTATGCTCTTTAGCTAAACTAAACCAATGATCTGAGTTGAGTACTAATAAAGCTGATAAATAAGATTCACCTTCACCGACGACAAGTGCTTGTTCAAAAATAGCATCCATTATAATAGCGGCTTCAATATCACCTGGTGGGACTTTTTCACCATTACTTAATACTAAGATATCTTTTATCCGACCAGTGATATGTATATGGCCATCTTCATCAATGCGAGCCTGATCACCAGTATGTAACCACCCCTGAGCACTGATTGTTTGTGCCGTGGCTTTGTGGTTATTCCAATAACCTAACATATTACCTGGTCCGCGAGACAATAATTCATCATTATCACCGATCATAACTGCCACGCCTGGGATAGGTTTGCCTACACTAGCTGGAACATTACTGTCAGGTGCATTGACACTTATCACTGGGCTGGTTTCAGTTAGACCATAGCCTTGTAATAGACACATATCTAAACCAATGAATAATTTGGCAACCTGCTCAGATAATGCAGCGCCACCACTGACAATAAGACGCATATTACCACCGAAACGTTCTTTTATTTTTGATGCAACTAGCTTGTCGAGAAAAGGCCACATCAAAAAGCTCGGATGCCACCAGCCTCTACCTTGTTGGTGTTGGAATCGTGTCCATCCTATTGCTACAGTTGTTTTAAATAAACCTCTAGCAATAAAAGATTTATCTGATAACTGGCCGTGGATACGTGTATATATTCGTTCAAATATTCTAGGGACAGCAATCATGATTGTAGGTTTCACATTTTGCATGTCTTCAGCAAGTTGAGGAATGCCTCGGGCATAAGCAACAGTTGCTCCAGCCATTATCGGTAAGTAATAGCCTGCTGTTCGTTCAAGGGTATGTGACAAAGGCAGGAATGACAGAAAGACATCACTGGGAAAGACATCAAAGTATTGTAATGCCCCAGCTGCAACAGACAACATATTGTGATGGCTGAGCATAACGCCTTTAGGACGACCCGTAGTTCCAGAGGTATAAATAATAGAGACTAACTGATGTGGTTCGTTATCCCATTCACGTATCACTCCCCAGTTTTCAGGTAGCCATTGGTCAGCATAGATAGAAGGTTCGGACAGTAAATCATCGCCAGAATTACTAATGATAACGCGTTTGAGAGCATGCTCTTCTGTTATTGAAGGTTCAAGCCGTTTCCATTGAGCAGCATTTTGTAAGAATAATAATTTAACATCAGCATCTTGCAAAATATAGGCAACATTATCAGGTCGATCGTCTGGATAGAGTGGAACAACAACTAATCCTAAGCCAATGGCAGCTTGGTCAAAAAAAACCCATTCTTTACAATTACGTAGGTTAATAGCAACCCTATCACCGGGTTCAAGCTCTTCATTTGCTAACGCTTCTTGCCAACGAGCAACCTGAGTGGCTACTTCTTGCCATGTAACATCATTCCAGCTCTTGGTTTCACTAGAAAAACTACGATAAGCAGGAAGATGGGGGCTACGTTTTACTCGTTCACAAAACAAGCCATATAATGTACCAGCCTGTTCAGGGGGGATGGTATCTGTAATAGCATCAGCCATCTGTTAGCTCCTTACCTTATAGGAATGTCCATCGTAGTTGAACACCTAAAATATCAACACTGGCATCATAGTCGCCAACTAAATTGTGAGCCAATGCTGGTGATGGGGCATCAAGTGTTTCATTAATTTCTGGATCGCTAACAAAAATATGTGTATAGCCAGCATCAATGGTGATTGTTTCTGAATAATTATAGCTAGCGCCTAGTGCAACCCATGTACGATCTTCTCCTGGAATACGCGCTGTTCGGTATTCATCTGAAATTGGTGTTTCATCAAAAGCAACACCACTACGGAAAGTCCACTTGTCATTGTAAGCATAGGTAAGACCTAAACCATAACGCATCGAATTATCCCAATTTTCTTCTTTGGTACTGTTAAGTGGATTCGTAGGATCAGGTGAGCTAATAGCTAATTCTTCAAAACGATCCCAGCGTGTCCAACTAGCGTCAGCCATAACAGCCCATTGTTCATTGACTTGGTGGTGAACAGCAAGAGATGCACTTTCTGGTAAATCAACATCCCCTGAGATGCTTGCATCAGTGAAGTTTAAAAAACTTGCAACACCTTGTGCATTAGTTGGTGTTGTAAATTTACCATCACCAGTAAGATGATGTGAAATTTTGGAGCGATAAGCCAAAGCAAGTCGCGTTGCTTCAGTTGCTTGGAATATCAGCCCCAAATTATAACCCCAACTCCAGTCATCAGCTGTTAATTTAGCCTTGCCATCATTAGCTTGTGGAGCTGCACATGCGGCAGGAACTCCTGCACAAATAGTTCCAAAATCAACGGCTTGGGTAAGCTCAAGGTCAATGTACTGAAGATTTACACCAAAACCTAGGGATAGTTTGTCAGAAGGTTTAAATGCAATAGAAGGGTTTATATTAATTGTTAATAAATCAGATTTTATTGCGTGATATCGACCTTTCCAATTATCTGAATATTCAGTTACTAACCCAAATGGTGCGTTGACACCTATACCCGCAACAGTATTGTCATTTATTCTATGGGCGTAGTAAAAATTTGGCACTGCAGCAAGATTACCCGCATCACCTTCACGACCTGTTAGCGGCGCACCAAATCCGGTTTTTGAACCTTCATCATTAAAATCACTTTGTGGTGAAATCAGGTTAAGCCCAGCAGCCATTTGGGAATGGGATAAATATGTTAAACCAGCAGGGTTGAAGAAGATAGTACTGGCATCTTCAGCTACTGCGGCACTACCTGCAAAAGCTCGACCTAGTCCAGTAACACTTTGTTCCATAACGGCAAAACCTGCACCATAGCTTAGGGAGCTAAATACTGATGCCATTAATAAAGTGCTTAGCTTTAGAGTTTTATGTTGTGCCATTAGTACTTACCTTTACATAGTGATAATC
>QNEY01000016.1 GCA_003645385.1 Gammaproteobacteria bacterium
AGCCAGTTGCGGGCTCAGATAAATCTAGCCAGTACCGCTATGAAAAATGGCTGGAAGCAGCAGAAGCGATAAAAGAATATACTCCTGAAGAGTCATTATTTGTATCTTTTTGGGATAACGCACAACGCATTGAATTGTTCACTGGGCGTGAAGTGTGGACAAGTTTGCCTGAGAAGGAAGCTTATGCATCTGAGCAAGAACAATCATTGTGGCAATCAGTTGCAGGTGGTTTTGATTCGGAAGGTAAGTCGAAAAAATACGCACAGTATCTACTCATGGATATGACATCTGCAGTTGCCGAACTAAAGCAACAACTACCGGAAAATAAAGTAGCTTATTTACTTGTTACATCTGATGATCTTGCACATGTACAAGAAGTTGCCATTCTTAATGGTCGGAGCTTACCAATAGAAACCCGCATTTTTCCTGCTAATAGTGATATGCACAATAGTATTTCAAAGGTTAAAGATTGGGCAAAAGATGGAGATGGTACTGGTAGTTATTTAGTTCAGCCAGTTTCTGAGCAATCAATTCGTGTTTGGCGTATTACCGATAAAGCATTTGAGGATTCATTATTAATTCGAGCTTTACCTTTTACTTCTACACTCGATAAGCCCTTTGAGCATCTTAAATTGGTCTATCAATCTGACTGGGGCTCTTATCTGAGTATTTTTGAAATACAATAATAGTCAATATATACATTGCCATCAAGACCTATTATATTCATAACATGACTAATCTGTAGTAGGTTCATCTGAGCAATATTTATGCAAATATCTATAGAACTGGATTCACAATCCAATCAGTCTTTACAGAATCAGATATTTGAAGCGATTCGCCAACAGATTCTGTCAGGTGTATTAAAGTCTGGCGTGTTGATGCTTTCTACCCGAGCATTGAGTGAACAACTTGATGTTTCTCGCAACACAGTTATTCTTGCTTATGATCGGTTAATTGACGAAGGTTATTTATACTCACAGAGAACGATAGGCACATTCGTTAATCCTAATCTGCCAGATCATTCACTAATGTTGGATCAGGAATATGCTGATACTACGGGTACAAAGCAACAGGAACACTCATCTGTCAATAGGCACCCTGTTGCCTTTAATGGTCGTGTGCAAGCACTATTCAATCCTTATAGAGATCAATTAGATATAGACTTTTGGGTAGGCCGTCCCGATCCTGAGTCATTCCCTATCAAGACTTGGCAACGATTGATCCTTAAAAATCTGGCTAAAGCTGGCTCGAATATGACGGAATATCATGATCCAGCAGGTATCGTTGAATTGCGTCAAGCAATTGCTGATCACTTACATGCTGCACGAGGTATTGTTTGTCGAGCCGAACAAATTATTATCACCAACGGCATACAAGAAGGTGTGAACCTTGTTGCAAGGTTGCTTATTAAACCTGGTACGATTGCTGTTACTGAGTCGCCATGTTACCAAGGTGCAGCTTATGTACTTGAAAGCTATGGGGCAAAGTTACATCCTGTGCCTGTCGATAAAGATGGACTTGATGTTCGCCAATTGCCACAAAAAAATATTGGACTTGCCTATGTCACGCCTTCTCACCAATATCCTTTTGGTGCAACTTTACCTCTAGAACGGCGATTATGTTTACTTGAATGGGCACAACAAACAGGTGCTTATATTATTGAAGATGATTATGATAGCGATTTTCGTCATAAAAGCTCACCATTAACTGCTGTTGCGGGACAAGATCAACATGGATGTGTGATCTATATGGGTACTTTCTCAAAATCAATTGGTGCGGCATTAAGGATTGGTTACTTAGTGCTTCCACAAGAGTTAGTATCTCCTGCAGTTACACTCACAACATTGATGAATAATGGACACTCATGGTTGGATCAAGCAGTATTATCTGACTTTATAAGTAGTGGTTCATACCTCAAACACTTACGTCGTATCAGACGAACTTATTTAACACGTCGAGATTGTCTAGTGGCGGCATTGCAACAACACTTTGGGGATGATGTCATCTTGTCAGGTCTAGAAGGAGGTATGCACCTTGTCTGGCATTTGGATGAATCACTACCAACAAGCCAAGAGATCCAGACAATAGCCCAAAAAGTAGGTGTAGGTGTTTATGCACCATCTGCAGGTGCAGTACATGACTATAGTGATAGCCAATGTTGTGAAAGAGCACTGTTATTAGGATATTCTTCCACCAACGAAAATCAAATAAATGAAGGTATTGCTCGTTTGGCAGATGCACTCAAAACACGAGAACAGCCGTTAAATTATTCAAAAGACAGGTTTATTACACAATAGTAGATGATAGTTTGTACGCCGATGTGGGGTGTATATATCTAATATACGTAGTATCGGGTACCTGCTTCTAACATACTCCCCATGCTTTGTGTTTTGATATCTTGGATTAAATTATGAGTTATTGTCTGGATGAAATTATGTCATTTTTGTTTTGACTGGGTAGTCTAACAAATGAATTGGTGGACTCTCTTGTTGGTACAAGAATTGGTACAAAAAAGTATAATTTAGGTCAACTTACTGAACAAGTGATGATTCAATAATTCTGTTTAGAACAAGTCATAGCAGAACTTTAGTTTGTCCCAGATGAATGATTGTTCTCGACAGAACCCGGCTTACGGTCATCTCTAACTTTCTTTTTTGTAGATACTTATCAGTGTGTTATTCCTTTATCTGACATGGGGCTACCAAGTAGTGGTACAAGCTTTGGTGCCAAGTTATAGCTTTTACTAAGTCTTAACTTATACAAATTAGTAGCTTTTCTAGTTCTAACTAGCAGATAACAATGCCCTAGTATTTTTTGTTATTGGATGTTTATTAATGGAAGTAAAAGGTAAAAAACACTGCTCATAAGCAGAAATAACTTGAATAATCAGAACATTACAATTTACAAGTAGCATCTATTTGTAATATATTGTTTTGTAGATAAATCCCTTCATAAATTTTATGGGTAGATGGAACTCGGTCATGAATCCAACAACTACAGAGCGCACTATTTCTCTTTTGGTTGCGGTGCTTACATTAAGTATTGCTAGCGCCATGTTCTACTCTTTCTCTGCTGGACGAAACATAGCTACACACTATGCCCCTTTAGTGGACGCCGCCATGGAAATAAAATTGGAGGCTACTACTGCACATTTATGGTTTGAGGAAGTTATCAGTGGTGACCGGACTATTGATATTGAGGTTGTCTGGCAGCACATCGATCAAGCTGAGTGGTATGCACAAGCTATGCTCGGAGGAGGGGAGAATGATGAGGGCACGTTTATATCCCTTAATAATAGTGATTTACGCCAGAAAATTGAGCAAACAATAGTCGATATCAATACGTTTCGAGTAATAGCTCATGAAAGATGGGAGTCACAAGCTGACTCTGGTATTGATCAACGTTTTGATACGGTATTTTTAGAATTCACTATTTCAGCTGACAATGTGGAAACAGCCATTCAAGACATTATGGCAAGACAGTTACGACAATATAATATTGAACAAGCACTACTTATTATATTAATCTTAATACTTGGCTTATTCACTGCTATTGTACTTAATCGTTACAATCGTCGTCGTTCAAGCGATATACGAGCTCTGCATAACAGAGAACAAAATCTTCGTATCACTCTCAATTCTATTGGTGATGCAGTAATAGTGACTGATTCCAACGGGAATATCACTCATCTAAATCCAGTGGCTGAACATCTTACTGGTTGGACTATTGAACAGGCACAGGGTAAACCCTGTGTTGAGGTTTTCAATATTGTTAATGCCCACACGATGGAACCAGCAGTTAATCCTGTAAAACAAGTACTTGAAACAGGCCGTGTCGTGGGCTTAGCCAATCATACAATGCTAATTTCCAAGGATGGTACAGAGTACCAAATTGCAGACTCAGGTGCTCCAATTCATTCTTCTGATGGCACTATTTCTGGGGTGATTTTAGTATTCCATGATGTGACTGAAGAATATGCTCTGCAAGAATCATTAAAAGTAAGTGAATTATTCTTATCTAGTGTATTACATACAGTCCCAGACCTTGTTTGGTTAAAAGATAAAAATGGAATCTATTTAGCCTGTAATCATAGATTTGAAAGTTTTTTTGGTGCTCGTGAAAGTGAAATTATTGGTAAAATGGATTATGATTTTATCGATCAAGAGCTAGCAAATTCTTTTCGTGAAAAAGACAGAAAAGCAATGGTGGCTGGTAAATCCAGCATACATGAGGAATCAATTACTTTTGCTGATGATGGGCATACTGAATTAGTTGAAACAATCAAGACTCCCATGCTTGATTCTGAGGGTGAACTTATCGGTATATTAGGTGTTGCCCGTGATATTACAGTGCGAAAACAGATAGAATTGCGTGATAGCTCTCGTATTTATGTGCTGGACCAATTAGCACGCGCTATACCTTTACCAGATATTCTTGACACAATTGTGAGAATAGTTGAAAGCGAAATAGAGGGTAGCTTGTGTAGTGTGCTGTTAATAGATGATGAGGGTAAGCATTTATTGATGGGTGCAGCTCCAAATCTACCAGATTTTTACAATCAAGCAGTTGATGGGCTTAAAGTTGGTGATGGTATAGGTAGTTGTGGCACAGCTGCATTTACGCAGGAAAGGATCATCGTTGAAGATATTCAAACGCACCCTTTTTGGGTTGATTTCAAAGAACTTGCTGCTAAAGCAAACTTAGGCTCCTGTTGGTCTGAACCCATTTTCGGTACTAATAACAAATTATTTGGTACCTTTGGTCTATATCATCACAGCACAAGCCACCCTGAAGAAAGTGACTATAAAGTACTCGAGTTTGCTGCAAACTTAGCGTCTATTGCGATTGAACAAAGTAAATCATATGCACAAATCCAGCTTTCATCCAGAGTCTTCTCTGCGACACATGAAGGCATTACTATTACTGATACCAATAGATTAATTATTGATGTCAACCCTGCCTTTTGTGACATTACCGGCTATAGCCGTGATGAAGTAATAGGTCAAAACCCTAGTATACTCAGCTCTGGTAAACAAAGCCCCGAATTTTATGCCCAAATGTGGCGGGACATTAATGAGCATGACCACTGGCAAGGTGAAGTCTGGAATCGTAAAAAGAATGGCGAGATTTATGCTGAATTACTGACAATTTCCACACTAAAAGATAAAGATGAGACAGTAATCAACTATGTGGGCGTGTTCACTGACATAACCCAAAGTAAACAACAACAAGAAAAACTTAATCTTATGGCACATTATGATGTGCTTACAGGTTTGCCTAATCGAGCCCTATTTGTAGACCGTTTTCATCAAGCTATTGCACACAGTAAGCGAACAGAAAGTCAGCTTGCTATCTGTTTTCTTGATTTAGATAACTTTAAACCTATTAATGATAACTATGGTCATGAGGTAGGTGATCAATTATTGATTGAAGTTGCAGAGCGTATTACAGCCAATATTCGAGAAGAGGACACGGTGTCCCGCCAAGGTGGTGATGAGTTTGCTATTTTGTTGAGTGATATTGAATTTTCTATACAATGTGAACAAACGTTAGAACGGATCCATCATGCACTTGCCCAACCGTATTTAATTGATGATTACCCTCATAATATCACTGCCTCCAGTGGTATTACCCTGTACCCAGGAGATGATGGTGATATAGATATTTTGCTACGCCATGCGGATCAAGCGATGTATCAAGCTAAGCTTGCCGGTAAACATCGCTACCAACTATTTAACCCTCAACATGACCAGCAGATAGTACAAAAACATCATCGATTAAGTGAAATTGAACAGGCCTTAACGAATAACGAGTTTCAATTGTATTATCAGCCTAAAGTAAACATGAGGAGTGGTGATGTATTTGGAGCTGAAGCATTAATTCGTTGGATACACCCAGAACAGGGGCTCATCCCGCCACTAGAGTTTTTGCCTATTCTTGAGGGTACTGAATTAGAGGTGAATATTGGTGACTGGGTCATAGAGCAAGCATTAATACAGCTAGAGAACTGGCAACAGCAGGGGATTAAGCTTGAAGTCAGTGTCAATATTGCCTCTTATCATTTGCAATCAGAAAATTTCTTTTCAAAGCTTGATGCTATTTTAGAAAGACATTCGACTGTCGATTCCAAATGTTTACAATTAGAAATTTTAGAAAGTAGTGCATTAAGTGATCTCCATACCATCAGCCGCATCATCAAAGCCTGCCAAGAGACCTTAGGAGTTCATATTGCCTTAGATGATTTTGGCACAGGTTATTCTTCCTTGACTCATTTAAGAAGCTTATCTGCCGACACCATTAAAATAGATCAGACTTTTATCAGAGACATGCTTGATGATCCAAGTGATTATGCCATTGTTGATGGTGTAATTGGGCTTGCAGATTCTTTTAGTCGTAACGCCATAGCAGAAGGTGTTGAAACTATAGAGCATGGTCTAATGCTACTTTTAATGGGATGTGAAAATGCACAAGGTTATGGTATTGCCAGGCCTATGCCTGCCAATGAGTTACCTAGATGGCTTAGTGACTACACGCCAAATCAAGAATGGCAACAATGCGGTAATAAACATCGCACTACAAAAGAAAATAGAGTGAAGTTATTCAGACTCGTTAGTGACCAATGGCAGAATTATTTTGTATCTAATATTCAATCAGAACCTACAGATACTGAACATTGGCCCATTATGGGTGGCAAACACTGCCATTGTGGTCATTGGCTTAAACGAGCACAACAAGAACGGTTATTTGAACAAAAATGTTTGGATAATTTAAATAAAGCCCATGATAAAATCCACATCATCGTTAATGATTTACTTCTCAAATACCAAAGTGGTGATATTGATACAGCAAGGGATGGACTTAGCAAATTACAAAAATCCTTTGATGAAATGAATAATATTCTGGGTCGGTGTGAATAGAAATTAAATTTTTCTTAACTTATATCATTAATGGTAATTTGTTTCTTACTGAGTAGCCAAACAAGTCATTGCTGGTAACAAGTTTTACTCAGGTACACTCTATGTCCGAGATAGAATTTTGATTGTCGATCAGCCCTCTTTTCCTGCTTCAAGCCTTTTACAAAGTGTATTCCGCTAATCATGATTTCATGATCACTCTAATTACGTTGTGGATCAGTAAGTCTAAAAAGTTTTTTGCTATACGATTACTCCCATGCATCTAGAATTTACTTTAACTTCCGACGCCACTTTTTTGATAAAAAAGTAGTCTTTATTTGTCGCTCGAACACCTTATCTCCCACATTAACAAAATTATGCTAAGTCATTGACAGCAAAAGAGGATTTTGTTTGTTTCCATGCTTGACACACCCTGATCGCACTCCTATAGTGTCGAAAAGTGGGTAAAAGTGGATCAAAGTGGATCACAACAATTGAGGGCAACAATGTTTCGAGGCGTAGCAACTTTCAATCTGGATGCAAAAGGACGGATGGCAATTCCTGCCAAATTCCGTAAGCATCTTGGCGTCAGTTGTGAGGGCCGTTTGGTGGTCACGATCGATCATTCAGATCATTGTCTTCAGTTATACCCTTTACCTGAATGGGAAGCAGTTGAGCACAAGTTATCATCATTACCTAGTTTGAATCCACAAGTACGTCGATTAAAACGTATGTTGCTGGGTTATGCGACGGAGTGTGAAATGGATAACAACGGCCGTATTTTATTGCCAGCGAAGTTACGTGAGTTTGCTGGCTTGCAAAAAAGCACGGTGATGATCGGTCAGGGCAACAAGTTTGAGATATGGGATGAACAAACATGGAATGCTTTGATGGATGAATGTCTCGAAGAAAATTTTGATGGTATTTTACCGGCCGAATTAGAAAGCTTATCCATTTAGGGCAAGAATATGACTGATAGCCATTCAGAACATTTGCCAGTCTTGTTGAATGAGACAGTTGCCGGTTTGGCTGTGAAAGCTGATGGTATTTATGTCGATGGTACTTTTGGTCGTGGCGGGCATGCCCGCGCAATCTTATCGCAGCTATCAGAAAATGGACATCTATTAGGTTTGGATAAAGATCCTGCTGCAATCGCTGAAGGCAAGAAGTTAGCACAACAGGATAAACGGTTCAGTATAGAGCAATGTTCCTTTTCTGAATTAAAGATGCCAGTAAATGAGCGTTTGTGGCAAGGAAAGGTTGATGGCATCTTATTGGATATTGGTGTGTCATCGCCACAACTTGATATAGCTGAGCGTGGATTCAGTTTCCAAAAAGATGGTCCTCTCGACATGAGGATGAATCCTGATGTCGGTATCAGTGCTGCTGAGTGGTTAGCTACGGCTGAAATGGATGACATCGCTACAGTGATAAAAACATTGGGTGAGGAGCGTTATGGCAAACGGATTGCTCGTGCCATTGTGGAAACACGTGAACAATCTCCAATTACTACGACCAAACAATTAGCGACCCTGGTTGACAAAGCAAGTCCTTCACGAGAAAAAAACAAACATCCTGCAACCAGAACATTTCAAGCAATTCGTATCTATATAAATAATGAATTAGAAGATCTTAAAGCTGGTTTGGAACAGGCGTTAGATGTGTTAGCAGTGGGTGGACGGTTAACAGTTATCAGCTTTCACTCATTAGAAGATCGAATTGTGAAACGCTTTTTCCGAGATCAAGCAAGGGGTGACGACTTACCCTCTAACTTTCCAATAACTGCAGATCAGCTTAATCCTCGTGTTCGTTTGATAGGTAGGGCGATCAAGGCAAGTGATGTTGAGTTAGCGAACAATCCGAGATCACGTAGTGCGGTGTTACGTGTGGCGGAGAAATTAGCATGAGTTTTAGCAGCCTGATAGATCTTCTTCGTATACATGTATCAGTGATATTGTTGATAGTGCTAGTTATCGCTTCATCAATAGCAGTAATTTACACCAAGCATACAGGACGTACTGAGTTTGTTGCTCTGCAGAAATTAGAACGTCAACGCGACAACTTAAATGAAGAGTGGAGTCGTCTATTGCTGGAACAGAGTACATGGGCAAGTCCAGGCCGTATCGAACAACAAGCACGTTTGCGTCTTAAAATGATTGTACCAACTGCTGACATGGTTGTGGTGGTTAAGCCATGAGTCGTCAACGTAAATCAATTAATTCTGTAGGCATTTGGCGCTTGAATGTAGTGCGTTTGGTCTTTATTAGTTTAGTGATAGGTTTGGGCTGGCGGCTGACTGATATACAAGTATTGAATCCAGATTTTCTACGTAATCAGGGTGATGCTCGTCATGTTCGTAAAGTACCGGTAGCAGCACACCGTGGAATGATTCTAGATCGTCATGGTGAGCCTTTGGCCATTAGTACACCGGTACATTCAGTGTGGGTAAATCCTCAAGAAATAAATGTTGATTCCGTAAAACTACCAAAACTTGCCAAAGTACTGCATCTTAATGCTAAAAAGATTAAGAATAAGATTAACTCCAACCAGAATCGTGAATTTATTTATTTGAAACGGCGGGTTGCACCAGAAACTGCAAATAAAGTGAAACAGCTTAATATTGCAGGAGTAGCTTTACAGCGTGAATACAAACGATTTTATCCTACTGGTGAAGTGGCGGCACATGTCGTGGGTTTTACCAATGTTGATGATGCTGGCCAAGAAGGTCTGGAATTAACCCATGATGCTGTTTTAACTGGAGTGTCAGGGCTAAAACGAATGATTCGTGATAGCCGTGGCAATTATGTCGGTGGTGGTGAGCAGTTAAAAGCAACCAAGCATGGACAAAATATCAGCTTAAGTATTGATTTGCGGTTGCAGTACTTAACCTATCAAGCATTAAAGGCATCAGTAGTAAAATATAAGGCACGTTCAGGTTCTGCCGTTATTTTAGATATTAAAACTGGCGAAGTGCTGGCAATGGTAAATCAGCCATCATTTAATCCGAATAGTCGTCGTGGCTTGAGAAATAGTGAATACCGAAATCGGGCAGTAACAGACTTATTTGAACCAGGTTCAACAGTCAAACCTTTTACTGTTGCGAGTGGCTTGAAGTCAGGTAAATTTACACCTGCAACAATTATTGATACTCGACCAGGTACACTGAGAGTAAGTGGTCACACAATTAAGGACTTTCGTGATTATGGACAAATTTCAGTATCAACCCTAATTCAGAAATCAAGCAATGTAGCAGCAAGTAAAATTGCATTAGCACTTAAGCCTGAGCAGTTGTGGCAAGATTTTTCAGCATTTGGCTTGGCTGAACCGACAGGTGCTTATTTCCCAGGTGAAGCGATGGGACATCTACCTGATCCTCAAAAATGGCGAAAGCTCGATCGTGCCACCTTGGCGTATGGTTATGGTGTCGCATCATCAGCATTACAATTAGCTCGGGGCTATATGGTGTTGGCTAATGGTGGTATTTTGAGACCAGTGAGTTTTGTCAAAGTAGATCAACCACCTCAAGGACGACGAGTATTTTCTCGAGATGATATGAAGCAAGTCCTTACTATGATGGAGCGAGTTGTCCAACCAGGAGGAACAGCTCAAAAAGCTGCAGTTGAAAATTACACAGTTGCAGGAAAGACAGGGACTGTTAAGAAAGCAGCAAGTGGTGGTTATGCTGATAAACAATATTTATCCTTGTTTGCAGGTGTTATTCCAGCAACACAACCGCGTTTAGCTATGGTGGTTATGGTTGATGATCCCCAAGGTAAAGAGTATTACGGCGGTCTGGTAGCAGCACCAGTATTTTCAGAAGTAATGACAGGTGCGATGAGGTTATTAAATATTGCACCTGATGATTTACCAATGACACAGCTACATGTGGCTCAAAAATGAAGGCCACAGGCATGAAAAATAATTCATTACCTACCTTGTTAGTGGGCATGTTATCTAATCCATCAGTCTTGGATGATATCAATGTGCTTGGAATGGCACTGGATAGCAGACAAGTTCAGGCTGACTGGCTATTCTTCTCTCTTACCACTGATGAATCCCAACGATTAAAATATATGCAACAAGCTCTGTCTTTAGGTGCAGCTGTAGTGTTGTTTGACAATGACCAGCAATTAACCGAACAAGAAGAATCGGCTTTGGTTAACAGTAAAGCAAAAGCGTATCCCATCAAATTACTGTCAAATAAAGTAGGTGAAATTGCTGCTCGATTTTATGGTCATCCTTCATTAGCATTAACAGTGATTGCGATCACGGGTACTAATGGAAAAACTTCAGTAAGTCAGTTTATAGCACAGTCACTCGAATCATTAGGTTATGCCTGTGGTGTTATCGGCACTTTAGGTGCGGGTCGTATTGATGATTTAAATGATACAGGTATGACGACACCTGATCCGGTTACATTACAGGCGATATTGGCTGATTTTTGCCAGCAATCTATTGAGTATGTAGTGATAGAAGCATCGTCACATGCACTCGAGCAAGGACGGTTAAATAGTGTAACACTGGATATGGCTGTACTGACTAATTTGAGTCGAGATCACCTTGATTATCACGTGGATATGGCAGGATATGCTGCTGCAAAAAAACAACTATTTGATTTTGCCAGTGTAAAAACTGCTGTGATAAATCAAGCAGATGATTTTGGGAAAATATTAATTCCAGAATTGGAAGGTCGAGATGACATAACGCTGCTGACGTATAGTAGTCACTCTGCTACGTTAATGGCAGCAATTCAGGCTAAAGAGATTCAAACAACTATCGATGGTTTGCATTTCAATATATCAAGTGAATTCGGTTCTGCTAGCATAAAAAGCCCGTTATTAGGCCGTTTTAATGTTGATAATCTATTGGCTACATTAGCCAGTTTGTTGGCGCTAGATATTTCATTCGAACAAGTAATAAACGCATTATCAGAGTGTCATGCGGTGGATGGTCGGATGCAAGTTTACGGTGGTAATAAACAACCACACGTAGTGATTGATTTTGCCCATACACCAGATGCACTTACTCAGGCATTACAGTCATTGCGATGTCATATACCAGCTAATGGAGTGTTGTGGTGTGTGTTTGGTTGTGGTGGTGATCGCGATACAGGTAAAAGGGCATTGATGGGGCATAGTGCTGAGATTAATGCCGATAAGGTTGTGTTAACTGCTGATAACCCACGTACTGAAGATAACAAAGACATTGTAAGAGATATCGCTACGGATATTACTGATCTGAAAAAAATACATATCGAACATGATCGTCAGTCTGCAATCAGTTATGCAGTAAGTAATGCTAAAGCAAAAGATATTGTGTTAGTAGCTGGCAAAGGCCATGAGCAATATCAAGAGATTGCAGGTGTTAAAAGTCCATTTAGTGATGCTAAAGCGGTAACAAAAGCACTACAGGCAGCAAATGATGAATCACATTTGATAACAGGTGTTAAACGATGAGTATGCACCTACTTCTTTCACAAATAGCTGAAATATTGGGATGTGATGCCCCTGTTAGTGATGTAACTGTAACTGGTGCGGTGATTGACAGCAGGAAAGTTGCACCGGGTTGCTTGTTTTTGGCGTTAACTGGTGAGCACGTTGATGGTCATGACTATATATTAGCAGCACGTCAAGCAGGTGCGGGTGCGGCGATAGTCTCACAGCTCCAAAATGATGAACTACCGCAATTGGTGGTAGCTGATGTGGTGAAAGCATTTGGTGAGCTTGCCAAATACTGGCGCCAGCAATGCCATACCATGGTTGTTGCAATTACTGGAAGTAATGGTAAGACAACTGTTAAGGAAATGACTGCTGAAATTTTAGAACAATGCGGATCAGTGATTGCAACTTTAGGTAACTTAAATAATGAGTTAGGAGTGCCACTGACTTTGTCTCGTTTGGCTAAAGATACTGATTATGCTGTTATTGAAATGGGGGCAAATCATTTAGGTGAAATAGCCAATTTGGTTGAGATGGCAAAGCCTCAGGTTGCAGCCATTAACAATGTAGCAGCAGCTCATTTAGAAGGTTTTAATGATCTGGATGGAGTGGCAACAGCAAAAGCGGAGATCTTTTCTGGTCTTACCGAAGAAGGTATTGGAGTGTTCAATGCTGATATGGCTTTTACCAATCAATGGCAACAAGGGCTTGCTGGCAAGGCACAGATAACATTTGCCATAGAAAATGAAGCTGACATTAAAGTAAAAGATTTGCAACTAAATCCGACATCGAGTCATTTTATGGTTGAGCTTGATGGGGTATTGCACTTCATCAACCTCCCTTTGCCAGGTTTGCACAATGTGGCAAATGCACTGGCTGCAATAGCAGTGACTCGAGCATTAAAAATACCTGTATCCGATATAGTCAAAGGTCTGGCATCGGTTCAGGGTGTGCCACATAGATTACAGCTTCGCAGTGGTGTCCAGCAATCACAGTTGATTGATGATAGCTATAACGCTAACCCAGATTCCTACCAACAAGCTTTAGCAACACTTAATGTCTTTTCAGGCCAGCGATGGTTGGTGTTAGGTGATTTTGGTGAGTTAGGAAGTGAAAGTGAGCGATTACATTTTAAATTAGGGCTTGATGCTAAAGCTTCAGGTATCGAGCGTTTATTAACAGTTGGCGTGGAAAGCAAACGTGCAACTGAAGCTTTTGGTGATGGTGCCCAACATTTTGCTGATATAAGTGCAGTTCAACAAGTATTAGAGAGTGAACTCACAGACAGTGTGACATGTTTGATTAAAGGCTCACGTTTTATGCAGTTAGATAAGTTAGCTGATGCATTAGCAATGCAGGGAGAAAACTAATGCTGTTATATCTAAGTGATTATTTAAGTCAATTTCATAGTGGTTTTGGTGTCTTCCAATACTTAACCTTACGAGCTATTTTAGGTGTGGTAACTGCATTAGGAATAGCTTTGATTGTCGGTCCATCTATGATTCGCCACCTTAGCTTTAGACAAATTGGTCAAGTAGTTCGCGATGATGGGCCTGAGTCACATTTGAGTAAGAGCGGTACACCAACAATGGGTGGTTCATTAATATTAGTAGCCATAGCTGTGAGCACTTTACTGTGGGCTGATTTAAGCAGTCGATATATTTGGGTTGCATTGTTGGTGACATTATTATTTGGAGTGATTGGCTTTGTTGATGATTACATTAAATTAGTACGACAAGATCCTAAAGGTTTATTAAGTCGTTATAAATATTTCTGGCAATCAGTGGTTGGAATTGGGGCAGCAGTATTTTTATACCAAACGGCAAATGTAACAGCGGAAACACAATTAATAGTGCCATTCTTCAAAGATGTGATTATCCCACTAGGTGGTTGGTATATGGTGCTGACATATCTTGTAATTGTAGGGTCAAGTAATGCTGTCAATTTAACTGATGGTTTAGACGGGTTAGCAATTATGCCAACAGTAATGGTGGCAGCAGCATTGGGTTTGTTTAGCTATGTGACCGGCCATTTTGAATTTGCACGATACCTGTCTATCCCTTATATCCCCGGAGCTGGTGAATTAACAGTCTTTTGTGCAGCAATGGTTGGATCCGGTCTAGGCTTTTTATGGTTTAACACTTATCCAGCACAAGTGTTTATGGGTGATATAGGTGCATTAGCACTAGGTGCAGCATTAGGAACAGTAGCTGTACTGGTTAGGCAAGAGTTGGTGTTACTTATCATGGGTGGCGTGTTTGTTATTGAAACATTATCAGTAGTCCTACAGGTGGGATCATATAAATTGCGGGGTAAGCGGGTGTTTTTAATGGCACCAATACATCACCACTATGAATTAAAAGGATGGCCTGAACCACGGATTATTGTGCGCTTTTGGATTATCACCGTATTTTTGGTTCTAGTAGGCTTGGCGAGCCTAAAAATTCGATGAATACTATGGCAAATCGAGAACTACAAAGACAATCATTCCTGATAGTTGGTTTAGGTCAGACAGGCTTGTCTTGTGCCAGATTTTTAGTGTCACAAGGTTATGCCGTCGCCATTATGGACACACGTGAACAGCCACCTGAATTATCGACTTTAAAAGCCGAGTTACCAGAGGTATTAGTGAAAACTGGCGGTTTACTTCGTGACTGGCTGTTGAGAAGCGATACGATTGTGTTAAGTCCTGGCGTTGATCCACGTTTATCTGAAATCAAAGATGCTCGGGATTCAGGTGTTGAGATTATAGGTGATATAGAGTTGTTTGCTCGTTATGCTAATG
>QNEY01000017.1 GCA_003645385.1 Gammaproteobacteria bacterium
ATCCTGAAAAAGTACAGACTAATGTTAAACCGCCAAAGACGATGGGCCATGGTAAAACTATGCCGCCAGAGACCAAGGATAAGCAGCTTATATTAACTTATTTTCAGCATATGAGTGAAAAGGTTGCGATGCGATTACGCAGGCATAATTTTAAGTCGAATTATTTTTTTATAGGCCTTAAAACTAGACAAGGTTGGTTAACAACCAAGGCAAAAACACAGCAAGCAACGGATGATGGCAAAAATATTTTTAGTTTGTGTCAGCAGTTCATGAATGATGGTTGGCAAGGACAAGGTGTGTGGCAAGTACAAGTTACGGCGCTACATCTTCAGACGGGGCAGCAAGCTGATTTATTTGATGCCCAAGACTCATTACCGCAACGGGACAATCTTAATCATGCAATAGATGATATAAATCAAAAGTTTGGTGAATTCACTATAGCACCTTCACGATTGCTCGGACGTTCTGCTATGCCTAATGTTATTGCGCCGTCATGGAAACCTAATGGCCATAGAAAAACTATTTAAATATTGAATTTCTTCACACAATGCAGTTTTATACTGATGGGCAAAAGACAGTACACCATAACTGACATATAATAATTCGCTATGCTGAATATTAATAATATGAAAGTCGCCCTTCTATTGCTCATGTTGGCAATGCTGGCGGGCTGTAATAGCACTCCCACTACTGTGGATAACACACCAACAGAAGCCGGTCCTAAACAAGCCACTTCAGATGGCAAGGCACTACAAGCCTATAGTCAGTCTGGAGAGGTAGAATATAATACGATGGTAGAAACATCCGTACCCGTTAGTGAGCTAGGAAATATTACGCCGATACCTATTACCGATCTATGGCAGCGTATTCGTGATGGCTATGGTATCCCGCAATCAAAGCCATTACATACAGCTACACAACAGCAGCTCAATTGGTTTATCAAACACCCTGATTATATTGACAGAGTTGTAGAGCGGGCCAGACCTTATCTGCACTATATCGTCGATCAATTAGAACAACGTAATATGCCAATGGAGATTGCATTGCTACCGATCGTAGAAAGCGGCTATCAACCTTTTGCATATTCACATGGTAGAGCGGCTGGTATATGGCAGTTTATTCCCGGAACAGGAAAGGTATATGGCTTAAAACAAAACTGGTGGTATGACGGTCGTCGGGATGTCATTGCATCAACTGGTGCTGCATTAGATTATCTGGAAAAATTATATGGTGACTTTGGAGACTGGCAGCTAGCATTGGCAGCCTATAACAGTGGTGAAGGAACTGTTGGCCGTGCTATTAAGCGTAATAGAAAAGCAGGCAAGGCAACAGATTTCTGGTCACTTGATTTGCCTAGAGAAACATCAGCGTATGTGCCCAAACTAATGGCAGTAGCAGATCTGGTCAAGCAACCAGAAAACTACAATATAACGTTGAGTCCGATTGATAATTCACCATTTTTAACAGTGGTAGATGTCGGATCACAAATTGATTTAGCTTTAGCTGCACAACTTGCCGAAATTAGTACCGATGAAATGTATCAGTTGAATCCAGGTTTCAATCGATGGGCTACTACACCAGATGGGCCACATCGATTGGTTGTTCCGTTAGAAAAGGCTGACATTTTTCAACAAGGGTTGGCTGCTTTACCAGTAGATGATCGTGTGCAATGGACGCGGCATAAAATAAAATCAGGTGAATCGTTAGGTGTAATTGCCAAGCACTACAAAACAACTGTAGCAGTGATAAAAGAGGCTAATGGACTAGGTAGTAACAATATCCGTGAGGGTAGACACCTATTAATCCCGATTGCTTCAGGTGAGGCAAGTGATTATCCATTGAGTGCCAGCCAGCGGTTAGCAACACGCCAGAACACGCCGCGCCGTGGAAACAAGAAAATACATACGGTTAAAGCTGGAGATACCTGGTGGGATATTGCAAATGCCAACAATGTCGATGTTAAAAAACTGGCAAGTTGGAATAGTCAGGCCCCAGGTGATGTGTTGAAGCCAGGTCAAAAATTGGTGATATGGACTAAAGGTTCATCTTCTAGTTCATCTAAAAATGTCAGGACTATCAACTATAGAATACGAAGTGGAGACTCACTATGGAAGATTTCTCAGAAGTTTAATGTGAGTGTGGCACAGGTTCGAGAATGGAACGGACTTAGTGAACGTACCTTGTTGCAACCAGGACAAAGACTGACTTTATATGTTGATGTTACCAAGCAACATGGCAGCATCTAAATTTGCTGCACATAGCACTGTTTGAACCTGAGATCCCCCCCAATACTGGCAACATAATTCGTCTGTGTGCTAATGCCGACGCCCAACTGCATTTGATTGAACCCCTTGCTTTCTCTTTAGATGATAAGCGTCTCCGTCGAGCTGGTTTGGACTACCATGAATTTGCTGATATTCAAATTCATACTGATTTTATTGCATTCAAAAACTGGCTAGGAGAAAGGCGCTTATTTGCCTGCACGACAAAAACTAAGCAACATCATAGCCAAGCTCACTACCGAGATGAAGATGTCTTATTGCTTGGCCCTGAATCACGTGGATTACCGGCCGATATTCTCGATAATATTAATACCAATCAGAAAATCCGTATTCCAATGCAAGCTAATAGTCGTAGCTTAAATCTGTCTAATGCTGCTGCAATCATCCTGTATGAAGCTTGGCGACAAATTGGTTATCCCAACGCGACTTAGCTTCTGTGTCTATCAGCAATGCATTGTTGCTGCGTAAGTTATTATTGACTATATGGAAGGAGGTCACATATTTAACTTCTTATTTATGGTTAAATTATGATCCATAATAGGCTGATTGTATTAGCAATTCTCAATAAAAAAGTTCAATTAATGACGATATGAGTTTTCCAACTCCTGAAAATATGCCTGATCTTAACCTCAGCACCCCAGAGAGAGAGGGCACTAATAGTAGTGTTGAGCAGAATGAAGCGCTTTTGGGCGGTTGGATTAAACGCTTGCCTAAAGATGATCTTGAGAAGTACACGGAGCTTTATCTGGATGCGCTAAAAGGCTTTAATCAAACAAGTAGCAATGAACAGCAGCAATCGATCATGTTAGACCTTTACCGCGCCCCACTTAATGATCTATTGTTTTCGTTAACTCCATTCAAATTATCCCAGATATACCCCGATTTAAATGATCGTAATAATATTATTGATGCGTTAACTGAATTAATGGCTGAATTAGCATTAGGCTATAAAAAACTCGTCATTGAATCCGGGAAAAAAATTGCAAATTTGACGCGTAATCCCATTGCAATATTTGCAATTAACCGTGCTTGTGAACAGCTAGGTTACATGGCGTTGCATGCATACAAGTTTAATCGTGAAGTACCAAATAAGGTATTTAATGAACTGCACCAGCTTTATCAGTTAGCATTGTTGGCTGAGGTTGAAAAAAAAATACCCTTTATAAATCAACGCCAACGATTACAAGCAAAATCTTCCTTTAAGGAGCGTTATTGCCAAATATTATTAATCAGTATTAGTAATCCTTACGGTCTCAAGAGTGGCGAGGTCTTGCATGCTTATCACATCATGCAGCAATTTTCCGTTGCAGCTCAAATAGCGCCTTTACCTATGGGTGCAGAAGTTGTTGCTGGCCAGTTTTATATTAACTGTCTTGCGGATAAAACCCCTTTGCCATCTGAACTTCCGATGCTTGAAAATCAAACCCAACCACCGACACTAGTTTTGGATACTAAACCCGCCATTGGCATTGTTGATTCATTATTGAAGCAGGCTAGCGTTTCAATAGAGTCGGCAGAAGCGATTGATAGAAATGTATTAAAACAATTGATCCCGTATTTTAATACCTCATATGAACGAAAGCAGAAGCGGATGCCAGTGACGGGTAACGCTCAAGTTTGTCTTACCACAGGTTTGGAAGCTATCCATAAAACATTGATGGATACTCGTTCTCTGCCTGATGATGAGCATGTAGCCCAAGATTTATCTTGGGATATTCTCAATAAAAATAAGACAGGATATCTGCTGTGTCGTCAGGATATTGTGGGCAATCAAGAGCTGAATGTGGGAGACTTTGTAGCAATCAGTGAGGTGAATTCTACAGAAAAAACACTGACTAAACTTGCCTGTATTCGTTGGATAAAAACGGATTTTAATAACAAAACGAAGCTTGGCTTAGACATAATTGAAGGTGAGCCGATGGCAGTGAGATACAGTCTAGACAGTATGAGTAAAATACGGCCAGCTATTTTATTGCCAGAAACCAGTCAGGCTGCTTCGCTGATCACTATGGCAGGTGTTTTTAAGCGAGATAAAACAATACACATAATACCAAAGAAAAAACGTTTTCAGCTTAATATAATGCTTAACAGACTTCTCAATAAAAATGCCAGTTTTGAGCGATTTACGTTTAGGGATGTTATGTAACTTTCCAACATAATTGCTCGGACACGATGGTGCACAATGAGTGTCAATGCCTATAAAGAGAATTGTGTTGAGAGGATTTTAGATATATGTGGTGGCTATGGGTGGATTCGAACCACCGACCCCATCATTATGAGTGATGTGCTCTAACCAGCTGAGCTACATAGCCATGTGAAGCACAGCATTTTACGGTGCTGTGTACTAAATATCAAGAAATTCATTATTCCTCAACGATATTATTCAATTTGTTACTTTGGAGTTACTTAAAAGTAGCAGTTTTTTTGCAGAATTAGGCTTTATACATTAAAGCGGAAATGCATAACATCACCGTCCTGAATAATATAGTCTTTGCCTTCAAGACGCCATTTTCCGGCATCTTTAGCGCCCTGTTCCCCTGCGTACTGTACAAAGTCGTTATAACCTACAACTTCTGCGCGGATAAAGCCTTTTTGGAAGTCGGTATGGATGACACCTGCACCTTGGGGAGCGGTAGCACCAACACGCACAGTCCATGCACGTACCTCTTTCACGCCAGCGGTGAAATAGGTATGTAAACCCAGCAATAAATAACCACTATGGATTACTCGGTCTAAGCCTGGTTCATCCTGACCTAATTCAGCTAGAAATTCTGCTTTTTCATCGTCATCAAGTTCGGCAATTTCTGATTCAATTGCTGCACAGATACTGACTACGACAGCACCTTCTTGTTCAGCCAATGCTTGCACCGCATCTAAGGCTGGATTATTTTCAAAACCATCTTCTGCTACGTTGGCAATATACATAGTAGGTTTGATCGTAAGTAGATGTAATTCAGATAATAAGGCCAACTGATCTTCATCTAAACCCATTGCACGAACAGGCTTACCTTCGTCTAGCTGTGCCTGCATTTGTATTAGCAGTTCTAACCTAGCTTTTGCAGTTTTATCACCACCTTTAGCATCACGGGTTGTTTTGGTAATCGCTTTTTCAACACTTTCCAGATCAGCTAAAGCTAATTCAGTATTAATGACTTCGATATCGTCAATTGGAGATATTTTCCCTGCAACGTGGACAACATTGTCATCTTCAAAACAGCGTACAACATGGGCAATGGCATCTGTTTCTCGAATATTAGCTAGAAACTTATTGCCGAGGCCTTCGCCTTTGGATGCACCGGCAACCAAGCCTGCAATATCAACAAATTCCATTGTAGTCGGTAAGACACGTTCAGGTTTCACAATCTCAGCTAGAGCATCCATTCTAGGATCAGGCACAGGAACAATACCCACATTTGGCTCTATAGTACAAAACGGGTAATTTTGAGCTTCAATTCCGGCTTGTGTCAGTGCATTAAACAAGGTTGATTTACCTACATTTGGTAGGCCAACAATGCCACATTTAAATCCCATGATATTTCCTCTTGGAGCCTCTGATTATGTCAGAGATGTAAAATTCTTTGTTCTAAAACTACCAGCTACTATTGTGAATGTAACCAATTCATTGCTTTTTCTAAATCACCTGATAAAACATCAGGCAAGACTCTTAATGAGTTATCGATTGCTGATCGAATTAGTTGTCGATCAGACTGAGAAGGCTTGCTGAGCACATAGTCAGACACCTGTCGACTATCACCCGGATGATCAATACCTATGCGACAACGTAAAAAATCCTTGCCACCTGTTCGAGCAATAATGTCACGGAGACCATTATGACCACCATGACCGCCACCACTTTTTAATCGAGTAGCGCCTACAGGCAGATCTAATTCGTCATGAATAACCAGGATATTTGTTAAAGGGATTTTGTAGAAATTAGCTAAGGCCGCAACTGATTGACCACTTCGGTTCATAAACACCAGTGGTTTGAGCAGAAATAGCTTATGTCCAGAATAGTGGCTCTGGGCCAATTGACCATGATATTTGTTGTCAACAGAAAATGTTGCATTCAAATCATTAGCCAATTGGTCCAGCCACCAAAACCCGACATTATGTCGGGTATGTTCATATTGAGGTCCTGGGTTGCCCAATCCGGCGATTAACCAGTTAGCCATACTATAGAGGCCTCAATATTGACTGAATTAGTCTTCAGTCTCTTCTTCAGCATCGCCCTCAGTTCCAGCTTCAGCTTCAACCTCGTCTTCTTCAACTTCAACAACAACACGTGGAGTGTGGATGTTAACAACTGCTTGGTCATAAGAAGAACGTTCACCTTCTTCAAGATGTTCTTCTTGACCATGCGATAACGCAGTCAAAGTAACACCTTTAGGCAACACAAGTTCAGTCAAGTGAATACTATGGTCTAGTTCCAAGGTAGAGATATCTATTTCAATATACTCAGGTAGGTCTTTTGGTAAACAAGAAATTTCAACATCAGTCATCAAGTGAGAAACAGCACCACCTTCTTTTACACCAGGTGCAACATCTTCACCAATAAAGTGAAGCTGTACTGTCATTGTCATTGCTTGTTTAGCATCTATACGTAAGAAATCTGCATGCATGATTCTGACATCACTAGCTGGGTGACGTTGTAGATCTTTTAATACAACCTTATTTTTCTTACCATCAACTACCAGAGTCAAAATATGAGCATAGAATGCATCTTCTGACAGGTGACGAATAAATTTGTTGTGATCTAATGTCAATGAAACAGGTGTATCTGTACCACCATACATAATAGCTGGAACTTTGCCCGCATGACGTAGGCGGCGGCTCGCACCTTTCCCCTGGTCAGTACGTAGTTCAGCTTGAACTTCGAATAAATTTTCCATCATGTTCTCCAAAAAAAATATGAACAAAACACGGTTTTGCCCATTAAAAATGCCGTCTATCGGCGGCGCATTGTCTCCCTCGCGACCAAGAGAGACACAAAGAAATACCTATTTATCTGATATTCCTAGCAATCAGCTAAAACATCGTTCCAGCTTGATTAATCCATATACAAGGAGCTAACAGACTCCTCGTTACTAATTCTATACATCGCCTCAGCCAACATTTCAGCAATGCTAAGTGGGCGTATTTTTTTACATGCTAGTGCATGTTCTTGCAAGGGAATGGTGTTGGTCACTACCAATTCATCCAAAACAGAGTTTTCAATATTTTTGATAGCTGCTCCAGATAATACTGGATGTGTACAATAGGCAACTACACGTGCTGCACCTTTCTCTTTTAATGCCGCAGCTGCAGCACATAATGTACCTGCTGTATCAACCATATCGTCGATTAACACACAAACTCGACCCTCGACATCACCAATGATATTCATTACTTTGGCAACATTTGGCTTTGGACGGCGCTTATCAACAATCGCCAGTTCGACATCTAACAGTTTAGCTAAAGCTCGTGCTCGAACTACACCGCCAATATCGGGTGACACTACTATCAAATCTGGATATTTATGTTTCCAAATATCACCTAATAAAACCGGTGATGCATAAACATTATCAACAGGACAATCAAAAAATCCTTGAATTTGATCAGCATGCAAATCTACAGTTAACACCCTATCTGCACCAACACCGGTAAGCATGTTGGCGACAACTTTAGCCGTAATCGCAACACGTGCAGAGCGTGGGCGACGATCCTGACGTGAATATCCAAAATAAGGAATCACTAAGGTAATTCGTTTTGCAGATGCTCGACGAAGCGCATCTGTCATTACCATCAATTCCATCAGATTGTCATTGGCAGGCATGCAGGTCGGTTGCACAATGAACACGTCTTTTCCGCGGACATTGTCTAATATTTCAACCATGATTTCGCCATCGCTGAATGCTTCAACAGTAGCTTTACCAAGTGGAACATTAAGGAATTTGACAATATTTTGTGCCAATTCACGGTTAGCATTACCCGTAAACACCATCATACTGGTGTCTGCGGTACGCTGTTGTAACTGAAGAAGACTGTTTTTAGTCACGATAAAAGCGCCGATATCTCTATCTAAAAAAACAAAAAGAGTGGCTGGGGTACCAGGATTCGAACCTGGGAATGCAAGGATCAAAACCTTGTGCCTTACCGCTTGGCGATACCCCAACAGATAAACTCATTTTAACATCTTGCAGTCATGTCATGGCTTCTTTTTTTGAAGAAACTAATGCAGTTAGTGGTGACTGGTTACAGCCTTTTGCCACAAACCCTTGCCAAGCTTCTGGCAAGTTTGTCATTACCTGTTGTGCTAAATATTGACTTTGAAAGTCAGCAAATACACAGGCACCTGTTCCGGACATTCTTGGTTTGGCGTACTGAGACAGCCAATCAAGAGCATCTGCAACAAGCGGGTAATTTTTGGTCACTACATCTTCACAGATATTTCTGCCTTCCCCCGAAAGGAAGCGCGATATTGTGATATGTTCACAATCTCGTGTCAATTCTGGGTCTGAAAATATTTCAGATGTTGATACGTGACAACTTGGTACAATCACCACATACCAAGGTTCAGGCGGTGATACAGATGTTAGTTTTTCACCGACTCCCTCTGCCCATGCTGCATGACCATGTATAAAAACAGGTACATCTGCGCCTAGGATCAAGCCAAGGCGTGCTAATTCATCATTAGATAACTGACATTGCCATAATGTATTTAATGCCACTAAGGTGGTGGCTGCATTAGAACTACCTCCACCTAAACCACCACCCATTGGCAGTTGTTTGTCTAAAGTGATTTCCACACCATATTTAACATCGGCATGTTGCTGTAAAAGTTTTGCGGCACGGACAATTAAATTATCGGCATCATCGACACCTGCAATAGAAGTTAGCAAGCGAATTTCAGACTGATCAGTGATTTGAAATTGTAAATGATCACAATAATCCAGAAACTGAAATACGGTTTGTAGTTGATGATAACCATCTTTACGCTGACCGGTAATGTGTAAAAAAAGGTTTATTTTTGCTGGCGCAGGCCATGAGATCACTGAATGAGCTCCCAATCAGAAATAACTAATCGTAGACTGAATTCATTATGTTTGATAAATATTTTTGCTGGCATGGAATAGTTTTCAAAAGGTATGTAACGTAAAAACTTGATATCCCATCCTTGTTGTATCAAGTGCGTTATTCGACCTTCGTTATCATATTCAATCGACTTAAAGTTTGTTGATTGGTAGGGTATTCCACGGACCCAATCTCGTAAGGCGCTTACTGGTAAATGCACACCTAATGTCTCAGCTATTAAGGCTTCAGGGCTTGGAGACGATGATTTTTTACCATCTGCCATTGTTAGCGTGACTTGTTTCTCATTACCATTAAGGGTCACACCTCCTTGGGCAAATGGACCAAGCAATCGGATTTGGTATGTTCCACGATCTTCTTGCCAATATAGGCCAGCATTCCAAGCTTCCTTTCCTTGAGTAATAACTGTTCGCCCTTTAATTTCCCAGCGGTCAAGTTGTACTAAATCTTGATACCTTGCATCCCAGAGTGATTCCGGGCTGCTGTCAGGACGTTGTTGCCAGACAGGTGTGCAGGCAGTAACCAATAAAGAAATGAGTGCAACAAAGAGTATTCTCGTCTCTGGTATCACTGGCCAAATCGACGCATGGTATTGAGTAATAGCTTGTTCTCTGGAGCATGATGCAATCCTTGTTGCCAGACACGTTTTGCCTCAGAATGCTTGCCTTGCTGCCATAATACTTCGCCCAAATGAGCTAAAAACTCTGGGTCTGCCTGAATAACAACAGCTTGTTTTAAGTTTCGTACAGCTTCATCCAGATTACCAAGTCGGTAGTGTACCCAACCTAAACTATCTAAATAAAAAGGATCATTAGGTTTTAATTTAATAGCCTTAGTTATTAAAGCCAATGCTTCTTGATAACGATTAGTACGATCCGCCAAGGTATAACCAAGTGCATTTAATGCCTGAGCATTATTGGGATCTTCAGCTAAAATGGTGTTTAAGTCCTGTTCCAAAACACTTAAACGGTTTAATGGTTCAGCCACCATTGCCCTACCATAAAGCAATTCCATATTACCCGAATGTTTGGTTAGGGCTTCACTGTATAGATCAAAAGAAGCTTGATTTTGACCTTGTTCTCTTAAAAATGAAGCTTCAAATAAATAATATTGAATTGCTCGCTTAGGATGTTCTTTGCGGAGTAATTTAAGATGCAGGCGAGCCTTATCCAATTGGTTGTTGTCAGCTAATAAATTGATATATCGTGTCTGTGCAGCCTGAAACCGGTGGCTATCAGCTGGAACAGAAGCAAACCAAATTAAGGCTTTCTCGGTGTCCTTATTTATTTCTTCTGCAAGCCCCATAAAATATGCGGCTTGTTTGCCAGGATCGCCAAGGGTGATCAATTGATTAAAATAATGTTTAGCGAGCACACCATCTTTTTCTTCTAAGGCTAATAATCCCAAGGCAAACAGGATTTCTTCATTTTCAGGTTGTTTGATATTGAGTTGTTCAAAGATGATTCGTGCTTGTGCGGTCCTGTCGTTTTCTCCCAATAATTTGGCATAAGCAAAAAGTAAATCATCACTGGCAGTTTCCTTGCTGGCAGGTTTTTTTAGAATTGCTATCGCCTTATCACCTTGCTGAAGACGTTGTAGAATCTCCGCTTTTAATATTAGCGCATCTTCACGGTTAGGCTGTTGTTTTAATGTGCTCTCAACTGCAGGTAGGGCCGTATCATATTGTTTGAAAAATGCAGACAAACGGCCATAAGCAAACAAGGCTTCAGGATCCTTATCTTGATAAAGCTGGATCTGTTGCAGAATAGTTAATGCCTGTTCTGGTTTGACCAATTCGCTCAAATTGTCTGATATACGTGCCAAATAATCATGGGCCATGCTTGGCGCTAACTCTAAAGCAGTATCAATAGTTGTTACTACACCATCATAGTCACCTTGTAACATGAGAAATGGTGCTTGTAATATATAAATGTCGGCATCAGTTGGGTCGACCTCAATCCATCGTTTTAATGAACGATTTACACGTTGTTGATCGCGGGTGAAAATGGCAATTTGTGTAGACCTGCCCGCAACAGAAGGAGATTCTGTTACGGTAGATGCTTTATGATAAAGATCAACGGCAGTACCCATTTCACCCCGTTGACCAGCAATTTCTGCCGTTAAAATGTAATAGACTAGCTCGGGAGTTAAAGGTAAGGTTTCGGTCTGCTCGGGTAGTTCATCACTAGAGAGCTCAGATTGCTGAGTAGGTATTTGCTCTTCATGAGATTGCTGACTGGGTGATGAGACACAGGCAGTCAATACGATTGGCAGGCTATAAATAAAGCACCGTTGAACAAAACACGCCAGATTTTTCCAGTGTAATTGTAATAAATCCATAATAAAACGACCTGACCGACTGATTTTGATAGAATGGCGTTTTTGGGAGCATTCTTAAAGGCTCCTTTGCTTGACCAAACTGAAATCAATTTAAATTAATAACGGCTGTAGATTCTACCAGCATTTAACGACAACTTATCATCAAAATTATGCAATTTGTCACTTACGGCATCAACCATAACACGGCCCCTGTTCACATTCGTGAAAACATTGCCTTTAACGCCGATGTTTTGCCTGTTGCGTTGGCTTCTATAAAACAGCATCCTGATGTGATTGAAGCCGTGATCGTATCTACATGCAATCGAACAGAAATTTACTGCTACTTGAATGATGATTGTGACAACATTGTTAGCAGTTGGTTGCATCAATTTCATCAGCAATCAGATGGTGACTTAGACGAGTTTCTATATTGTCATCAAGGCAATGATGCAATCCGCCATTTATTACGAGTAGCTTGTGGTCTTGATTCGATGGTTTTAGGTGAGCCTCAAATTCTGGGTCAAATAAAATCAGCATATAGCCAAGCACTCAACATGAAGACTTTAGGAAAGATTCTGGGCCGATTGTTTCAGCATGCCTTCACTGTTGCAAAACAAGTTCGTACCGATACGGCTATTGGAAATAGCCCTGTTTCGGTAGCCTTTGCTGCGGTCAGTCTTGCCAAACAAATCTTTAGTAATTTGTCTGATTCGACAGCATTATTAATTGGTGCAGGTGATACGATAGAACTTACAGCCCGTCATCTTTATGATAATGGCACCGGTCGCATTATCATCGCTAACCGTACTATTGAGCGTGCCCATAATCTGGCAACGCAAGTAAATGGTTATGCGATTAGCTTGAGTGAAATGCCGGCACATTTACCAGAAGCGGATATTGTTATTAGCTCAACTGCTAGTCAGTTGCCAATTTTGGGAAAAGGCACAGTTGAAAGAGCACTTAAACAACGAAAACGACGCCCTATCTTTATGGTCGACATTGCTGTCCCACGTGATATTGAACCTGAAGTGGGCTTGTTAGAAGATATTTACCTGTATTGTGTTGATGATTTACATGAGATCATTGATGAAAATCTGCAATCTCGTCGCGATGCAGCCCAACAGGCAGAGGAAATTATTGATAGCCAAGTCGATCATTTTATTGGGTGGTTACGTACGCAAGATGCAGTACCCGTAATTAGAGCAATACGTGATAAGGCAGAATCAGAAAGTGAGTTATTGCTAGAAAAAGCTAAAAAACAACTTGAACAAGGTCTGCCGGCAGAGCAAGTGGTGAATGAGCTTGCGCGGACATTAACTAAAAAACTATTACATGAGCCCAGCCGACAGTTACGTCAATCTGGCTTTAATACTGATAACAATTTGATTGAATCGGCGCGCAGTCTGTTCAATATCAAGGACTAAGCTGTGAAAGAATCTATTAAACACAAACTTGAAACCTTAATTGAACGTCATGAAGAAATTGCTGGCTTGCTGGCAGAGCCAGAAACAATGGCAGATCAAAATAAGTTTCGCTCATTATCACAGGAATATGCTCAATTAGAGCCAGTAGTAAGCAACTTCACTGACTATAAAAATAGTCTGTCCGCCATTGAAGATGCCAAAGCCATGATGCAAGAAGATGATGAAGAAATGCGTGAAATGGCTAAAGAAGAACTAGCCGAGGCTCAACAGCAAGAACAGGCACTAGAGTTAACCTTACAGAAACTACTATTACCTAAAGATCCTAATGACCAACGCAATATTTTCATAGAAGTGCGTGCAGGTACAGGTGGCGATGAAGCGGCTATTTTTGCTGGTGATTTGTATCGGATGTACAGTCGTTATGCCGAACAACGACGCTGGGGTGTCGAGCTTATTAATGCTCAGGAAGGTGAACATGGTGGTTATAAAGAGGTTATTGTTCGCATAGTGGGTGATGGAGCCTTTTCAAAACTAAAATTTGAAGCTGGTGGTCATCGTGTACAGCGTGTTCCTGAAACAGAATCACAAGGTCGAATTCATACCTCAGCCTGCACCGTAGCCATCATGCCGGAAGTCGATGAAGTTGACCAAGTCGTGATTAATCCAGCTGATCTTCGTGTTGACACTTTTCGTGCATCGGGTGCGGGTGGTCAACATGTTAATAAAACCGACTCTGCGATTCGACTCACACACTTACCAACCGGTATCGTAGTTGAATGCCAAGATCAACGCTCACAACATAAAAACCGTGCCCAAGCGATGTCTGTTTTAGCTGCTCGTATCATGTCTGAACAACAAGATAAGATTGATTCGGAACAAGCCGAAACGCGTAAATTACAAGTGGGCAGTGGTGATCGTAGTGAACGTATTCGTACTTATAATTATCCACAAGGTCGAATTACTGATCACCGAATTAACCTCACTTTATATAAATTAGCTGAAGTGATGGGTGGTGATCTTGAGCAAGTAATCGAACCATTAATTAACGAATATCAGGCTGATCAACTGGCTTCTTTAGCCGAGTTATGACTAGCGTTTTATCCTAACCAATCACGTGGTTTGAGAAAGGTTTGATACAGATCATCTTCAGGACTGCCAGTTTCTGGCTGCCAGTTATATTGCCATTTAACTAATGGTGGCAATGACATCAAAATAGATTCGGTTCGACCGCCGGACTGTAGGCCGAATAACGTGCCGCGATCATAAACCAGATTAAATTCAACGTAGCGACCACGTCGATAAAGCTGGAAATCACGTTCACACTCACCATAAGAAGTGTCTTTTCGTTGTTGCACAATGGGTAGATAAGCCTGAGTGTAACTATCACCGACACTTTTCATAAAGTTAAAACAACGCTCAAAGCCACCTTCATTTAAATCATCGAAAAATAAGCCACCGACTCCACGAGGTTCATTACGATGCTTAAGGAAAAAGTATTCATCGCACCATTTTTTGTAACGCGCATAAACATCTTCACCAAAAGGATCACAGGCTGATTTTGCAGTTTGGTGCCAAGCAACGACATCTTGTTCGAAACCATAATAGGGTGTTAAATCGTAACCACCGCCAAACCACCAAATAGGCTCTTCCCCTTCTTTTTCGGCAATAAAAAAACGTACATTGGCATGTGATGTGGGGACATAAGGATTATGAGGGTGAATAA
>QNEY01000018.1 GCA_003645385.1 Gammaproteobacteria bacterium
AAACAGTGCATTACACTCGGACAATGCGGATGGAAGGTTGGTCAAAGGGTAAAGAAAAAACCTTATTTCGTATCATTGAACCATTGCGCGAAAAGGGAACGTCTACACTCAAATCAGAAAATCATATTTATACTTATCTCCCAAAAACGGATCGCACTATAAAATTGACCAGTGGCATGATGATGGGTTCATGGATGGGTAGCCATTTGACTAATGATGACTTAGTCAAAGAGGCACGGTTGGAAGAAGATTATGATGCCACTATCAGCTTTGAGGGTGAACGTGATGGGCTTGATATTATCGAATTCACTTTGATACCTAAACTAGATGCAGCGGTAGTTTGGGGTAAGTTGGAGTTGGTTATTCTGGCTGACAGCCATCTTCCTATCGTACAGCGATATTATGATGAAGACTCCGAATTGACTAGAACGATAAGTTTCAGTGATATAAAAATTCTAGGAGGGCGTGAGCGGCCGGCAGTATTGCGTGTTGTACCAACTGATAAACCGGATGAATATACTGAGTTTATATATGAGCAGCTTGAATTTGATCTTGAACTCAGTGACCGATTATTTTCACTGACGAGCTTAAAAAAACGCTAATTATGAACATAATTAGAATAGCCGCACGTAATGTTTTTCGAAATAGCCATCGCTCTCTGGTGACTACATTAGCGATGGCTTTTGCCTGTGCAATGATGATTGTATTTGCTACTTTAATGGAAGGTTTTGTGGAAGGTAGTGAGCGCAATATTGTGGCTTTGAATAGTGGTGATATCCAGATTCACCAGTTTGGTTATCGTGATGATCCTGATATTTATAATTTAATTGAGCAGTCATCAAGTTTAGCCCTATCGATAAGAGAAGCTGGCTATAACGTTAGCGAACGAGTATTCGCATTTGGTTTGATGGCCAGTGAGGAAAGTTCATCAGGTGTGCAGTTACGTGGCATTGATTTAAATTATGAGTCGACAGTAACTCAAATTCATCAGCATATTATGGAAGGAAGCTGGCTTGATACGACCGATCAATATGGCGTTGTGATTGGGAAAAAACTAGCACGCTTGTTGGATGTGTCATTAGGCGATGAATTAGTTTTTGTTGGTCAAACAGCTGATGGCTATATGGCAAATGATTTTTTCCATGTACGAGGCATTTTAAAGTCAGTGTCTGCAGCTATTGATAATTCAGGCGTTTTGATGACTGATATGGCATTACGAGAATTGATTTCATTACCAGAAGGCTCACATGAAATAGTTATTATGCGATCTGATAGGGATACTGATTTAATGTTAGCGAGTGATGAAGTGAAACAATTAGTTGACGATGATTTGGAAGTGCTCAACTGGCAACAATTGATGCCAGTTATTAACCATTTTCTTGAAACAGCCCATGTGCAAACTCTAATCATGTTGTTATTTACTTATATCGCTGTGGCATCAGTAGTATTGAATGCAATGTTAATGAGTGTGTTTGAACGTATCCATGAATTTGGGATTATGAAAGCTGTCGGTGTGAGACCTTGGCAACTGGTGAGGATGATTTATGCGGAAGCAATGATCCAAACCATTATGGCCAGTGTGTTGGGTTTGTTGATGGGGGGTAGTCTCTCTTGGTATTTGCAACAACATGGTCTTGATATGTCCTCCTTAGCTGAGGAGATCTCATTTGCAGGTATTGCTCTTGACCCTATCTGGTATTCAGCAATTTCCTTCGAATCACTGTTAACTCCCATCGTATTTTTGTTTCTAATTTCAGCAATAGCTGTGATCTATCCTGCTGCCAAGGTTGCAGTTCTCCGACCTGTTGAAGCCATTCATCATTATTAGGAATAACGATGAATCTTAATATCTTAGCTTGGCGAAATTTGTGGCGACATAAGCGACGGACTTTGATTACTGCTTCATCGATTGCCTTTGGGGTATTACTTGCTGTGACTTTTACCGGTGCTGGTGATTATTTTTATACCAGAATGATTGATGCTGGTGCGAATATGGGTATGGGCCATATTACCCTTGCTGCTCCTGATTTTAATCGTGCCCCTAGTAGTAAAAAACACCTCCAAAAGTCAGAACAACTCAAACAACATATAGCACAACTTCAGCAAGTAAAAAATGTGGTTGCTCGAATTCAGGGCCAGGCAATGTTTGCCAGTGCACGCAAAACTATTGGTGGGATATTTATTGCAGTTAGCCCTGAGCAGGAAAATAGTGATAACAATCTATTTGTACGAGCCATGGTTTCAGGTCAAATGCTGTCTTCAGAAACTGACAGAGGAATCGTGTTGGGAGTTGATTTAGCCAGAAAACTCAAGCTTGAATTAGGAAAAAAGGTTGTCTATACCACCACCGATGTTAATGGTGATATTGTCAGTGCTATTGCCAGAGTCAGTGGATTGTTTCAAACAGGATCGATTGAAATAGATGGTGCAATAGCAATTTTGCCAGTACAAAAAGTTCAAAAGGTATTGGGTTATCAACAAGATGAAGTGAGTATTTTAGCTGTGACATTGTATGACCAGAGGAATAGCCACCGATTACGAGATAAGATGCAAGTAATGCCAATATTTGAAAATATCGAAGTATTGAATTGGCAGCAGACTCAACCCGATCTGGCAGGTATGATTGCCGTTGATAAAAGTTCAAACTATATCAGCCAGCTATTGATCGCCTTGCTGGTGGCAGCCGGCATTTTGAATACCATGTTGATGAGTGTATTGGAGCGTGTGCGAGAATTTGGTGTGATGATGGCATTAGGTTTATCACCACGAAACCTATTCTTGCTGGTAATGCTGGAATCATTCTGGTTAGCTGTATTGGGATTAATTATCGGAGTGATAGTCACTATCCCTTGGTATGTCTTTATGTCGCAGACAGGTATTGATTTATCGGCTGCCTATGGCGATGGTTTCAGTTTTGGTGGTGTGTTGCTGGATCCGGTTTTCAAAATTCAATTATTCAAGGAAAGCATCATAGCCATTTTGCTAGGATTGTTTGGCTTGGCCTTACTTTCAGGAGCATTCCCAGCCTGGCGTGCAGGTCGTGTGCCTCCTGTTGAAAGTTTAAAAATGATTTAATGAGATTATCTAAAATGGAACAAAGCATTGTCGAATTAAGGAATTTGAGCAAAATTTATCAGCAGGGTGATATCCAAGTGAAGGCTGTTGATAATGTGTCGTTATCAATTACTAAGGGTAATTTTGCTGCGCTTTGTGGACCATCAGGATCAGGGAAAACCAGTATTCTCAATCTGATTGGTGGATTGGATATTGCTACCTCAGGTGAGGTCTGGTTGGAAGGAATATCTTTAGAGAGCTTGAGTAATGCAGAACTGTCTGAAATTCGTAAAAATCGTATTGGTTTTGTATTTCAGTCATACAACCTTATTCCAGTGATGACAGCCTATGAAAATGCTGCTTTTGTACTCGATTTACAAGGTGTTGATAAATCAGAACGTCATGACCGGGTGATGCAGATCCTGGCAGATGTTGGACTTGTTGGACTTGAACATCGTCGTCCGGATGAAATGTCGGGAGGCCAACAACAACGAGTCGCTATTGCCAGAGCTATTGTGACACAACCTGCAATTGTGCTGGCTGATGAACCCACTGCAAATGTTGATTCACATACAGCTGAAGCATTACTGGATTTAATGCAAAACTTGAATCAACAACAAAATATTACCTTCTTGTTTTCTACCCATGATCAGCATGTAATTGACCGTGCCAAACGCATTATTCAAGTACAGGATGGACAAATATCTTCGGATGAATACCGAGTTTGAAGGGATGTTTTATAGATTTATATTATTAATAGTCTCACTCTGGTTGCCGACAGTAGGCCAAGCCTTTTATCAATGGCAAGATAATGATAAATCTGTTGAATTAAGAGGTTTATTTCGTGGGTTTGGACTAGCTGCCAATAATCCCAATGATGATGTGTTGTTTAAAAAAGACAAAGTCTTGACGGGCGGTATTTTTGGTAGACTTATGCTGGATGCACAACTATCTTCGGTAAGCTTTGAAATGCATGCGGTACAAAGTTATATAGATGAGAAATTACGAACAGGAGGTAGTCGTTTTGGTTCACTAATGGATGTTGAGCGCAGCAATGCTTTGCATTGGCGATTTGCAGGAGATGATGCTGATTTAATGATTGATCGAATTAATATGCAGATCGCTAGTGACACCATTTATTTCAAGCTCGGTAGACAACCCATTAACCTGGCAACTACTTTTTATTTCACACCCAATGATTTTTTTGCCCCCTTTGCAGCCCAAACTTTTTATCGTACATATAAACCGGGAGTAGATGCAGCAAAACTGGACTTACAATTGGGTGAGTTATCACAATTATCTTTAATGGCAGTTGCTGGATATGAAGCCGATTATCAAAATGATACTGGTTGGTCTGATCGCCCAGATTGGAGTGAGACATCATATTTAGCTCGAGCATCAACCTTGTTGAAAACATTTGAATGGGCAGTATTGCTGGGTACGGTTAAAAATGATGAGATTATCGGTGTGGATTTTCAAGGTGAACTATTTGAATGGCTAGGAGTACGAGGTGAGGGGCATCTTCGTTTTCCTGATGAGTCAGGAAAATCACGAGATGTTAAATTTTCACTCGGTATTGATTATAGATTTGAGAATACATTAACGCTCCGTTTGGAGCAATTTTATCAACGTTCAGGCTCTACTGATCCGGATGACTATAATTTTGATGATACTAATAGTTTTTATCTGGCTCAAAATTACACAGCACTTGGGGGAAGTTATGAATTTACGCCGTTATTGTTGGGTGATGTAACCTGGCTATTTAACCATATAGACTCGTCAAATTTGTTAGCCTTATATGCAACCTATTCATTATCAGATGAAGCTGAATTGGCTATGGGAGCTAATTTACCAATTGGTGATCAACCGGATAATGGCACACTGGAAAGTGAGTTTGGATCATATCCTAAATCAATCAGTATTGAGTATCGACTCTATTTCTAAAATATATTGTCCAAATATTCTTCGTAACGCTGAAAGTCAGATTCTATATCAGGATTTTTCAAAACATCATAACAAGAGAACGATGGCAGGTGTTCTAGACCAACAAACTGTTGTGCTTTATGAAAATAAAAAAACACGTCATCTACATCCTTACCTTCAAATATCTCGGCTTTATCATTAAAAGCACCTCTAGGGGCATTCCATGTAATAGAAAGCATGTACTTTTTACCCTTCATTAATCCACCAGTGCCATAATTTTTTTCAGGGTCTGTTCTTGTTCTTCCATCATCGTCAAACATGATGCCGTATCCTGCCATGTAGACTTCATCAATATATTTTTTAAACCCCCACGGGATGGAAAACCAGTACACAGGAGTTTGAAAAATAATAAAATCTGCCCACATCAATTTTTCTACTTCTTCATTCGCGTCATAGGGGTCATCTATATGTGTCATTTTTACTGAATAGTCTTTAGCGATTAGATGATTCCTTGCTAGTTCAATAAGACTCTTATTTAATTCACCTTTTGAGACTTCCCAGTATTGGTGTCCATTAATTAATAAGACATTTTTTTTCATAACATCCTTCCTGTTTCAAATATGATATTTACTAGCATAATACCTGAATAAGTTTAGGGATCTTTAGCACCAAGTCGCTTCATCTTCATCAGGGTGTTTTAAAAGTTCTTGTATATTTGTCAGGATTACTCGATAACCAACATTGCCATACAAAACCTGACGACCACCATCCATAACGTAGGAGGGGCTACCCTTAATATTTTGCTGCTTCGCTTTTTGATAATCACCCATCAATGCTGCTATAGCAGAACCATCTCTGATGGTGCTATTAATGATGTCACGATCCAAACCATGTTCTTTTACTAAGTCAAAGAGTACATCCAGATTGCCAATATTCTGAGCATCAATAAAAAATTTACTGCGAAGCATTAAAGCTGCATCAGTACTCTGTTGCTTATCATAGGCTAGTTCAATAGCCTTTAATATTAAATGTGCATTAGCTGAAGTATTTGGTCGAACCTCTGTCCATATTTTTGAATGAATGTGGGCATCTTCAAATGTGGCGGCAGACGAATGCACGTGCTCTGCAAATCCTGTGTAACCACCACGTTGTTTCCACTGTATTGCTATTTTCTTTGGAACATCACCAAATATATCCATATAGTGATAGCGCAACTCGATTTTATCTCCCAATTGGGTTTTAAGTTCATCAATACGGCGCTGAGCGATCCAAGCCCAAACGCAGAGAATGTCGGTGTAGTAATCAATAATCAGTGGTTTATTCATAAGATGTTTAATGCTCCAATCAGCTATTGCGTTTGTGGTTAGCCAACTAATTTGCAGGGTGATTTACTCGATATCAGAATTTAATCTCTATTTTTTGCCTGTTTTATCCTAATACTCATCTGACGTATCCAGCAATAGAAATAAAATGGCAGATTGAGCCAGATAAAACAAATATGTGCCAGATGCCATGAGCGTGACGAAGTTTTTTAAGATTGTCCAACACATAAAATATGATACCGGTCGTGTAAGCGATACCACCTATTGTTAACCACACCATACCTGCTGTAGGAATAGCTGCTTGCAGTTCAGAATAGTTCAGCGTGCACACCCAACCCATTACCAGATAGATCAGTACCTGTAGCCATTCAATGCGTTTTGGAATAAAAATATCAAGCACTAAGCCAATGACAGCGAGTGACCAGATGAGTGCCAGCATAGTCAAGCCGTTACTCTCATAGAGTGAAACCAGCATGTAAGGAGTATAGGTTCCTGCGATTAACAGATAAATCGAAATGTGGTCGAGTTTCTGGAATATTTTTTTAAGATTGGGCGGATGAAAGCTGTGATACAGAGTAGACATGGTGTATAGCAATATTAATGTAAGACCAAAGATGGTAAAACTGATGATGAGTAGCCAATTGAATGTCTGGATACTGATTGTTAGCAGTACGCCAAAGCCAATCAGGGCCAGTACGGCACCAATCAGATGAGTAATGCTGTTTAGTTTTTCACCGTAGTACATAAATCATCATGTCACGAATTGAGTGCATTATTTGCCAGATAATTGTTCTTTACGTTCTTTTGTAAATTCCCACCATTTTCTAGGTAGTTCACCTTTCATGTAGTTTACAGCTGAAATAAACACATCGATAACGCAGGGATCATGTCTTTGCTGTGTAATATTACAAAGTTTGTCATACATGAGATAGGGGTCTTGATTTATTAACTCAATCGGTTCTTTTAACCCGATAAGAATAAAATCTTTTTCAATAGCTTTGCCAACATTTGGTATGTCTTGAAAATGTAGGATTTCATTTCTTATCATATCTATTACCTTTGGCCGTTCAATGGAAGCCCACTATATTATGTGATTGTAGCTTTAGCAGATGCTCAGGGTTGCGGCGTGATCATCTTGATTTTTTGTGAGTTGTTTTACTGATACTTATCACGTGAGTATAGCTATATTATCGTTTAATGACGACAAATAAATAGCTAGATAAATGGCACAACAACGAAAAATAATTCATGTTGATATGGATGCTTTTTTTGCATCAGTAGAACAACGAGACCAGTCAGAATATCGAGGTCAACCTCTCATTGTAGGAGGGCAGCCCAATAGTCGAGGTGTAGTAGCAGCCTGTAGTTATGAGGCGCGTCAATTTGGTATACATTCAGCGATGCCATGTTCACAAGCTTACCGCCTTTGTCCCCAGGCGATATTTGTTCCACCTCGGTTTGAGGCTTATCGCGAAGTGTCTAACCAAATTCGAACAATATTTTGGAAGTATGCTTCGGAAGTGGAACCATTATCACTTGATGAGGCTTATTTAGATGTAAGTTATACCGCTGAATATAATGGTTCTGCCACCCGTATTGCTCAAGCAATTAAACGTGATATTTTGGCTGAAACACAACTCATTGCTTCGGCGGGGGTGTCATATAATAAATTCCTGGCTAAAATCGCGTCTGATATGGACAAGCCTGATGGTTTGTATGTGGTTAAGCCAGAACAAGGGGAAGCATTTGTTGCTGATTTACCAATAGCTAAATTTCACGGAATTGGGCCAGCCACCGAAGCAAAAATGAAAAAGATTGGTATAAAGTCAGGTAAAGATCTTCGTGAATGGTCGTTAGCAGGATTAGTAGAAAAATTTGGCAAATCGGGTAATTATTATTACTACATCGTTCGTGGTATTGATGACCGGCCAGTACGCAGTCAGCGTGTTAGAAAATCATTAGGCAAAGAAACTACTTTTGCCGAAGATATTTTGTCGGCAGAGAAGTTAACTACTCTTTTAGAAAAACTGGCTGAACAGGTTTTAATAAGCTTGAAAACACATGACTTGGTTGCTCGAACACTGACGTTGAAAGTGAAATATGCCAATTTTCAACAAGTGACACGATCGCATACTGCTGAAGAAAGTTTAGATCTGGCTGCAATAATATCGTTATTGCCTATTCTTCTGGTTCGTACAGATGCTGGTCAGAAGCCGGTTCGATTGGTTGGGCTAAGTTTGAGTGGGTTTGAACAATCAAAGCGCGAGAAAACAAATCAGCAACTTGATTTGAGTTTGAGTGAAGCCTTTTGATGTATACGGCTATAGTCTAGTTTTCGACTATTGGATCATTAATCCAAATTAATGCTTCATCATGCGAATTAAAAATACCAATATCTTTATTGCCCTTTAGCAAGCGTGTTCTATATACCTGATACATTTTGGCAAAACTAAAAGCTATGCCTGAGCGGACGACTATTGCCAACTTGTTATTTGATAGGCCAGAATTATTTGCAATATTCGCCACAGTTTTTATGCCACTTGGTGTGATTTGTATGCTTGTAACTGCGAGAAAGTTGAGAATTTCATTGTAAGAGTTAACTGTGTCGATTTTGGAATGGAGGTCGGACACATAGTTATTGATTGCTTGAATAGATTCATCATCTTTAATGTCACCTTCCCAATAGGTCAGGATGAGTTTTGATTGATGATCGAAATGATGATGTGTAGGCATAATAACAATTTAAATATAATTAATGGCAAGGTCAAAGTTTATTTTTTCTGGTGGCGAATAAGTTCAATAACAGTTTTAGTTTCTGGTTTAACGTCACGCCATAGTCGAAAGGCTTCAGCGGCCTGTTCAGCCAACATGCCTAAACCATCAATTACTTTAGTAGCACCATGTTGTTTTGCCCACATGATAAATGCAGTATCAGTCTCGCCATACATCATGTCATAACAGCTTGCTTGTTCGTTTAGAATATCATTAGGTAGCGGTGGGACTTTGCCTTGAAGACTGGCTGAAGTAGCATTAATAATCAGATCAAAACTACCCACAACTTCATCAAAGCCACCACCTTGCACATTTCCAAATTCAGCAAATAGATCGGCCAATTGTTTTGCTTTACTGGCGGTACGATTGGCAATAAACAGTTGTGAAGGTTGGTAGCTCAATAATGGTTCAATGACACCACGGGCGGCACCACCTGCACCGAGTAATAGAATGCGTTTATCTTTGAGACCAATCTGATGGTTATCGACTAGATCTCGACAAAGACCAATTCCATCAGTGTTATCTCCAAAAAGTGTGCCGTCTTCATTAAAAATGAGGGTGTTGATGGCTCCAGCTCGCTCAGCATGGCCACTTTTATTAGCCACAGCTTGCCATACCTGCTCTTTAAATGGCACGGTAATATTAATGCCTTTATAACCTTCTTTTTGGAGCTGTTTTAGACCTTCTATCAGATCATTTAGAGAGATTTCTCTTGCAATATAATCCAGATCTTGGTTTGTTTGTTTGGCAAATTCACTATGGATGAGTGGTGATTTACTATGTCCGATCGGATTGCCAATGACAGCGTAATGATCCGTCATTATGGATACTCTGAATTTACGAGCCATTGAGCAACATCTTTGGCAAAGTAAGTCAAAATCCCATCGGCACCAGCTCGTTTAAATGCCAGCATACTTTCCATAACTGTGGATTTCTCATCTAGCCAGCCATTTTGGGCTGCCGCTTTTAACATGGTATATTCACCACTGACTTGGTAAACAAAGGTTGGTTTTTGGAAAGTATCTTTAACACGGCGTAACACATCAAGGTATGGCATACCTGGTTTGACCATCACCATATCAGCACCTTCTTGAATATCAAGTGCTACTTCATGCAGGGCTTCGTCGCTATTGGCAGGGTCCATTTGGTAACTGTATTTATTGCCACCAGCCAAGTTAGTAGCTGAACCTACCGCATCTCGGAAAGGACCATAGAAACTAGAGGCGTATTTAGCCGAATAGGCTAAAATACGAGTATGGATATGACCTTGAGATTCTAAGGCTTGGCGGATAGCACCGATACGGCCATCCATCATATCTGATGGAGCCACAATATCGACACCCGCTTCAGCATGAGACAGTGCCTGTTTAACTAACACATCTACAGTTTCATCATTAACAATATAGCCACTGTTATCAATCAGGCCATCTTGGCCATGAGTTGTGAATGGATCCAATGCGACATCGGTAATCACACCTAGTTCTGGAAATTCTTTTTTGAGTGTACGAACAGCACGTTGTGCGAGACCATCAGGATTATAAGCTTCGCGAGCATCTTCAGATTTCACATCAGCCGGAGTGACAGGAAATAATGCGATAGCAGGTACGCCTAAACGATGAATGATTTCTGCTTCTTTTAGTAACAGATCAATACTAAGTCGATCAACGCCTGGCATCGATGTTACGGCTTGGCGCTGATTGTTGCCATCTAATATAAAGCAGGGATAAATCAGATCGTTAACGCTTAACTGATTTTCTCTAACCAAATTACGTGAAAAAATATCTCGTCGAAGACGGCGAGGTCTTTGTACGGGGAAACCACTTAATAAAGGCGAATAAGTCACGATTATTCCTTCAAAGTAAAACTACATTCAGGGAATATTACCTATTGCCGAAGGGATTGTCTGCTTTATAAATTAGCAATTGATTGTTCAGAACTTCCATTGGCCTTTGTTTTGGTTTAAAAATGACTATGTAATTAACAGAAAAATTTGATATATTTCAGATAAGAGTAAACATTATCATTGCGGGATATATTGGGAGTGTTATGAAAAGTCATATTGGTGTTGTGCAAATGAATTCCTCAGATAATATCGAGGAAAATTTGACTTTTGCACAAGCAAAAATTCAGCAAGCAGAAGCGGAAGGGATTGATCTTATAGCCTTCCCTGAAACATTTTTATATATTAGCCATGATCATGATGAAAAACATCGAGTGGCACAAACACTCGAGGGACAAATAGTTCAGACTTTCCAAGATTATGCCAGTAAGTATGACCTTTCTATTTTACTGGGCAGTATTTATGAAAAAATACCCAGTGATAAAGAACGTTTGTATAACACTTCAATTTTGATTAACCGCCAAGGTGAATTGAATGGTGTTTATCGGAAAATCTATATGTGTGATGCACCTGCATTAGGGTACAACGAATCGGAAGGGATTAAGCCAGGTGATACACCTGTTGTAGTTGACCATGAAATTGGCAAAATTGGTTTGAGTATTTGTTATGATTTGCGATTCCCTGAGTTATACCGAGATTTGACGGCTAAAGGTGCGGAGATTATTTTTGTGCCGGCAGCTTTTTTTCTCTATACAGGCAAGCATCATTGGCTGCCTTTGCTGATAGCACGAGCGATTGAAAATCAAGTGTATATTGTTGCACCCAATCAGTGGGGTGAACATTATGAAGGCCGTATTTCTTATGGCAGTAGCGTCGTTATCGACCCATGGGGAAGTGTCGTTTGCTGTGCACCCGAACGGCCAGATTTAGTTTCAACGATGATTGACTTGACGTATTTACGAGACGTCAGAGCTAATATGCCCATTTTGAATCATGGTAGACCTGAGGTATATCAAAACAACTAAAAATGGTGGGTTGATTGGGTATTAGCTTGTCTTTATTGCTATTTTTCTCAATGAACAGCTTTAGTGAAAGAATCCAAGTTTTTTACATGGACTAAAGGCCTGCTTTTGAGATAAAATTAAAAGGATTTTGTGTGGGGATTACGTTCAGTCTTTCCCTTTATTTTTATCTGGTGGAGGTTTCCCTTGCAAACAAGCGCATTACTCGCTCTTGAAGATGGTACTGTCTATCACGGCGAATCGATTGGTGCCATTGGGCAGTCAGTTGGTGAGGTCGTGTTTAATACAGCAATGACAGGCTACCAGGAAATCCTGACCGATCCATCTTATTGCCGCCAAATTGTCACCTTAACTTATCCGCACATTGGTAATGTTGGGGTAAATACCGAAGATGAAGAATCAACCAATATTTATGCTAGTGGATTAATTATCAGAGACTTGTCGCCAGTAGTGAGTAGCTGGCGTAGTGAAGAAGCCTTAGATGGTTATCTTGAACGTCACAATATTGTAGGACTAGCTGGAATTGACACACGAAGTTTAACGCGTCGTTTGCGTGAAAAGGGTGCAATGAAAGGCTGCATCGTCGCAGGTGACAATATTGATGTTGAAGCAGCGATTGAAGCAGCGAAAGCATTTGATGGTCTTAAAGGCATGGATTTAGCGAAAGTTGTGACAACGAAAACATCTTACGAATGGGATAAGTCATGTTGGCATTTATCGGGTGAATCTCAAGCAGTAGCGGAACGTTTTCATGTAGTAGCCTATGATTTTGGTGCGAAGAGCAATATCTTACGCATGTTGGTTGAACGTGGTTGTCGCTTAACAGTTGTACCTGCACAAACCTCAGCTAAAGATATTTTAGCCCTAAGTCCTGATGGTGTCTTTTTATCTAACGGTCCTGGTGATCCTGAGCCATGTACTTATGCCATTGAAGCTATTCAAACCTTGCTAGAAAAAGAACTACCTATTTTTGGTATTTGTTTAGGCCACCAATTATTGGCATTAGCCTGTGGCGCTAAAACTATCAAAATGAAGTTTGGCCACCATGGTGCGAATCATCCAGTTCAAGAAATGACAGCTGGATTAGTAATGATTACCAGTCAGAATCATGGTTTTGCTGTTGATAAAGACACGTTGCCTGACACATTGGATGCAACACATTTCTCATTGTTTGATGGTTCATTACAAGGTATTCATCATACAACTAAGCCAGCATTTAGTTTTCAAGGGCATCCGGAAGCAAGTCCCGGCCCACAAGATGCAGCTCCTTTATTCGATCATTTTATCGACCTATTAGAACAAGCAGCGGATAAGTGACTCGTATGTTTCACAAAGGTGAATCCATA
>QNEY01000019.1 GCA_003645385.1 Gammaproteobacteria bacterium
TCCCAATTTTCACCGGTACCAATCCCAACTTCTAACGGCACGGCGAGATCGGCAGCATTGACCATACAACGTTCAATGTTGGCTCTGGCCGTCTCGAGTTGATCGGTGGGTATTTCGAATACTAATTCATCGTGTACTTGCATGATCATGCGGATATCCGATGATGATTCTTGCAACCATTGCTGAATACTAATCATGGCACGCTTGATAATATCAGCCGCTGTACCTTGCATCGGCGCATTTATCGCTGTTCGTTCTGCATATTGACGGCGCATACCGTTGCTAGCATTGATCTCGGGCAAGTATAAACGTCGACCAAATAAGGTTTCAACATAGCCATCTAGTTTGGCTTGGTCGCGGGTGTTATCCATGTAACTCTTAACACCAGGATAGCGTTCAAAATAGGTGGTCATATAGTCGGCGGCTTGATGACGTTCAATACCTAATTGTTTGGATAAACCATGTGCTGACATACCGTAAATCAAACCAAAATTGATTGCTTTGGCACTACGGCGCTGGTCATTGTTTACCTGTTCTAAATCAATACCAAAAATTTCAGCAGCAGTATGCCGGTGAATATCTTCACCGGCAGCAAAGGCTTTTAATAAGCCTTTATCTTGAGACAAATGGGCCATAATTCGTAATTCAATTTGTGAGTAATCAGCTGCAAGCAGGGTATAGTCTTCAGGTGCTACAAACGCTTCTCGAATACGGCGGCCTTGTTCACTGCGAATTGGAATATTCTGCAAATTTGGATCTGAGGAAGATAGACGACCGGTTGCTGTTACCGCTTGATGGTAGGAAGTATGTACTCGCCCAGTTGTTTTATTAACCTGTTCAGGAAGACGATCAGTATAGGTGGATTTAAGTTTAGTTAAACTACGATATTCCATGATGATTTGTGGGAGTTCATGACCTTCATCAGCAAGTTCTTTCAGTACGCCTTCAGCAGTTGAAGGTTGACCTTTAGGCGTTTTTTTCAGAATGGGTAATTCAAGCTTGTCATACAAAATAGTGCCTAGTTGTTTAGGCGAACCTAAATTAAATTTCTCTCCCGCTACATCCCAAGCCTGTTGTTCCAGTTTATCGATGTCATGAGCAAGTTGATCACTTTGCTGTTGCAACATCCAGATATCGATATTAACGCCGTTACGTTCTAAGGTGGTGATAACGGGTAATAAAGGCATTTCCAGTTTAGTGTAAATCTCTTCTAAAGAGGGAATTGCCTGTAATTGTGGCCATAAAGTCTGATGTAGTTGCAAAGTAATATCAGCATCTTCAGCAGCATACGGTGCTGCTTGTTCGACAGCAATTTGGTTGAAGGTAAGTTGTTTTTTACCTTTGCCAGCAATATCTTCAAAGTGGATGGTAGAGCGACCTAGATACTTTTCAGCTAGTGAATCCATATCATGTCGGGTTGCAGTACTATCCAAGACGTAAGATTGCAACATAGTATCGTGTTGGATCCCCTGTAAATCAATATTATGGTTTAGTAGAACATGGCGATCGTATTTTAAATTTTGTCCGACTTTATGTTGTTTCGGGTCTTCCAGTAAAGGTTTAAATAATGTCAGCACAGATTCAATATCTAATTGATCTGGTGCACCTACATAGTCGTGAGTCAAAGGAATATAAGCTGCTTCACCGGCTTTGATGGCAAAGGAGAATCCAACAATACGGGCATCAAGATAATTGAGGCTAGTGGTTTCAGTATCAAAAGCAAAAAGATCAGCCTTTTTAAGTTCTGATAGCCAATGACGTAGTCGATCTTTGGTCAGAATGGTTTCATAACGAATCAAGGGGTCAGCCAGCTTGATTTGGATAGCCTCATTTTCTTCTTTTGGATTCTTTTCATGCATATCAAGCTGGCTGACCCCTTGATTACCTTTGTTAGCGCGAACTAGTTCGGTAGTCCATATTTTAAACTCAAAAGTTTTAAATAAATCTAATAAGGCTTCATTATCTGGGGCTTGTAATTGCAAGCTAGTCGGCGTGTCATTAAGTTCGACATCAAGTTTAATCGTGGCTAACTGGTAGGATAGAGGTAGGTCAGCTGAAGCTTCACGGAGTTTTTCACCCATCTTACCTTTGACTTCATCTGCATGAGCTATGATACCTTCCAAGGAGTCATATTGTTGCAATAATTTAGTTGCAGTTTTAGGGCCAACACTTGGGACCCCGGGGATGTTGTCGACTTTATCGCCCATCAATGCCAAATAATCGATGATTCGATTGGGTGCTATACCGTATTTATCATGTATTGCTTGGACATCTGTGGTGGTATTGCTCATGGTGTTGATCAAAGTCACATGCTCATTGACTAGTTGCGCCATATCTTTATCGCCCGTTGAGATTACGGTGTCGATTTTTAAGTCAGTTGCCTGATGTGCCAAGGTGCCGATAACATCATCGGCTTCCACACCTTCTATCATTAATAAAGGCAGGCCCATTGCTTTAACAACAGCATGAATTGGTTCAATCTGCTCGCGCAAGTCATCCGGCATTGGCGGTCGAGTGGCTTTATATTCGGGATACATATCATTGCGGAAGGTTTTACCCTTTGCATCAAATACTACCGCGATGTGTTGTGGCTTATAGTCTCTTAATAGTTTGCGCAACATGTTGACTACACCATAGATTGCCCCAGTTGCTAGACCTTCAGCATTGGTTAATGGTGGCATAGCATGATAGGCACGATAGAGATAAGACGAGCCATCAACAAGGATAAAGGGGGCTTTTTGAGTCATAGTTTTAATACTTTAAACGAATAGTAAGTTAAGTGATGGCTTTAATCATCGTATCGGAAATGATATCTTTATTCGTATATTACACGGAGCACAAGTTATGTTTAACAAGTTTGCTATTGTATGCGTTGTGACCTTATTAATGTCAGCTAATATTCTGGCAGAGGATGCAGAGCTGGTACAACCACCTGTTCTTCCCGAACCATTAATGGATGGCGAAACTATTGAACCGGAAGTTAATATTATTCAAAAAGAGGATCGTCTTATCGAAGAATACCGAGTAAATGGTCAGCTATATATGATTAAGGTAACACCTGTACGAGGCTATCCTTATTACTTGATGGATACTGATGGCAATGGCTCTTTGGAGACAAGGCAGCATGAACTTGATTCGGGCTTATTGATACCTAACTGGATCCTTTTGAGATGGTAATTAGTCTTTTATCCTGAGTCTTTGTAAATGTCAGTTTATACAGAAGTTAGTCGCGATGAATTAGTCGTATTCTTAAGTGATTATGCGGTTGGAGAGCTGGTGTCGTATCAAGGCATCAGTGACGGTATCGAAAACACCAACTATTTTGTCACCACCCAACAAGGTCAATTTGTTTTGACCTTATTTGAACATCATGAATTTGGTGAGTTAGACTACTTCCTTGATGTTATGACTTATTTTTATAAGCATGATGTCCCTTCAGCGCATCCTGCTGCTGATAAACAAGGTCATTATCTTAAAAAGCTCTGTGGCCGCCCAGCTGCATTAGTGATGCGATTATCAGGTCGGGGAGTTAATACGGTTGCTAGCCTTGCTCAATGCACAGCAATTGGTGATGTATTAGGGAAAATGCATGTTGTAGGACAACAGTTTCAATCTCGCCGTCCAACAGAAAGAGGTCCTGTTTGGCGTCAACAAATTGCTGACAGCTTGTTAGCTTTTCTGGATAAAGATTCAGCTGGCGTGCTAGCTAACGAGTTGGCTTTTCAATCTGGTTATGCTGATCTGGATTTGCCATCAGGTGTGACCCATTCAGACTTGTTTCGTGACAATGCTCTGTTTGATGGTGATGAGCTGAAAGGCATTATTGATTTTTATTATGCTTGTGACGAATATCTTCTTTATGATCTGGCTGTTGCAGTGAATGATTGGTGTGTTGACCAAGATGGCAGACTGGATCAAACACGTTATCAGGCATTGATGTTCGCTTATTCAGCTCAGCGACAATTGACTGAAAGTGAAATGGCAAACTCGAACCTTATTTTACGTGCTGCAGCATTACGCTTCTGGTTATCACGATTACAAGACAAACATTTCCCACGTGAAGGTGAGCTTACCCAAATCAAGAATCCTGATGCATTCCTGAAGATTTTATTGCAACATCGTGATCATCCCTTAACATTTGATGATATCTAAATGCGCGTTTTAATTATCAAGCTCACATCCATGGGGGACTTGATGCATGCCTTACCTGCGCTGACTGATGCCGCCAATGCTATTCCAGATATTGAATTTGATTGGGTGGTAGATCAAGCATTTACAGATGTACCTCTATGGCATCCTAAGGTGAAGAACGTTATTAAAACAGCACATCGGAAGTGGAAGCAGCAGCCAGTAGCAGCATGGAGTGATAGACGAATACCTCATTTTTATAAACAGTTGAATGCGCAAGATTATGATGTGGTCATTGATCTACAAAATAATCTTAAAAGTGCTTTTGTATCATGGCTGTACAAGGGTGATGTCCATGGTTTAGATAAAGATAGTTGTCGCGAGAAACCAGCACATTGGGCATATAAATATCGCTATACTATTGATACTAAACAACATTCAATTGAGCAACTCCGTGAGTTTATGGCACAGGCATTAAAATATGACTTACCTGACCAAGCAGCTGATTATGGTGTCGATTTAAGCCGTCATGAATTACCAGAATTAGATTTTGAACTGCCAGAACGGTTTTTGTTATTTGTACACAATGCCAGTTGGATTACTAAACTATGGCCAATATCTTCATGGCAAGCATTGGTAAATAAAGCAGTTGAACAAGGTTATTCTGTGTTATTGCCTTGTGGTAATGATGAGGAATATCTACGAGCACAGCAGATCGCTAGTATCAATTCTCAAGCTTTTGCCTTGCCAAGACTTTCTTTAAATCATATTGCTGCTATTACCAATAAGGCCGAAGGAGCAGTGTGTAGCGATACTGGTTTAGCACATTTAGCAGCAGTTTCAGGTATACCAAATATTACTATTTATGGTGCAACAGATACTAATTTAATTGGGACATATGGTAAAAAACAGCAACATATCATCAGTGATCTTGATTGTGCGCCTTGTTATAAACGAAAATGTCCATTGGAAAATGCCAAAGATCATCAGCCAGTGTGCATGGAAAATATTGCCGTAGAACAAGTCTGGAATAGACTGGAAAGCATTTTACCAGCACAATAAGGCTATTACTGGGTAGATAAAAAATAAATATTCATGAAGCATACATTCCCAAATTTTCGTAATGCAAAGATTCTGGTTATCGGTGACCTGATGCTGGATAGTTTCTATTACGGTACAGCTAACCGTATTTCGCCAGAAGCCCCGGTTCCTGTGGTTAATGTTGAACGGTTAGAAGATTTGCCTGGCGGTGCCGGTAATGTAGCAATGAATATTGCATCATTAGGTGCTAATAGCAGCGTTTGTGGCATAGCAGGCCAAGATAGTGCCGCAAAAATATTACAGCAGCGATTGAATGCTGTGGGTGTTGATTGCGTATTTCACCAATCAGCTACTGTGGGGACTATTATAAAAAGACGGGTGATTAGTAATCACCAGCAATTGTTGCGAATGGATTTTGAAACACCTTTTGCAAGTGATGAATGGTTGAATTTAAAAGCCTTGATTGAACCATTGATAGCAAAAAGCTCAGTCATAGTTCTATCTGACTACGGCAAAGGTACTTTGGCTGATCCGCAATACTGGATTAATTTGGCCAAACAGCATCAGGTTCAAGTCTTGGTTGATCCTAAAGGTCAAGATTTTGCAAAATATCGGGGTGCAGATCTGATTACCCCGAATATGAGCGAATTTGAAGCTGTTGTTGGTAAAGTCACTTCAGAAGCAGATTTGATTAATAAAGCACAGAAATTAATAGAGCAACTTGATATCAATGCCCTGTTAATAACTCGCAGTGAACATGGTATGTCCCTGATCCGGAAAGATGAGCCAGAATTTCATTTGCCTGCGATTGCTAAGGAAGTTGCAGATGTTACCGGTGCTGGAGATACTGTTATTTCAACTTTGGCAGCAACACTTGCAGCGGGTGAAGATCTGGAAAAAGCCGTTACCCTGGCCAATGTAGCAGCCAGTATTGTGGTCAGTAAACTGGGTACAGCAACGGTCAGTGGTCCGGAGCTACAGTTGGAATATGAACGCCATCAAGGTGAAAATAATACCGACCATAGTATTGCCGGCGTGGTGACTGCTGAGCAGCTCAAGCTAGCAGTTGAACAAGCCAAGCAACGGGGTGAGAAAGTTGTGTTCACTAATGGCTGCTTTGATATTTTACATGCTGGACATGTCAGTTATTTACAGCAAGCACGAGCCCAAGGTGATCGTTTGGTTTTAGCGATAAATACTGATGAATCAGTAACAAAATTGAAAGGTATAGGCCGGCCTATTAATTCTGCTGATCGTCGCCTAGCCGTTTTAGCTGGTCTCGAATCCGTCGATTGGGTGACTTGCTTTGAGGGAGATACTCCCGAAGCTTTATTGCGAGAGATCCAGCCAGATATTTTGGTCAAAGGCGGTGATTACGACAAAAAAGGAGTCGTTGGCTGGGAGATAGTTGAAGGCTATGGTGGTGAAGTTCGGGTAATGGGAATGACACCGAACTGTTCAACTACTGCTATTGTTGAGAAGATTAATCAGGGTAAATAATCTTAGCTTGGGTTAAGAGAATTTAGACTCGCTTGCGTCATTCACGCATGTTTTTAGCTTTTTTACTGGCGCTAGATGTTCACAGTGTCTCTGTGGTGGAAATTAAGTTTGGGGCTGTCCTAGATAAGTAAACTAATCTAGGATGGCTGCATGAGAAAGAGTAGATTAAGTTGGTATAAACAAAGTCGGTTAATTGAGTTATTTGTAGCGGGTTCAACTGCTCGAACAGCAGCGAGCTTAGTTGATGTAAATAAGTCTACGGCTAGTTATTATTTTCAACGACTACGACAGATAATATATGATCACAGTGAACACCTTGAATTACTAGACGGTGAGGTTGAAGCTGATGAAAGTTATTTTGGCGGAAGACGTAAAGGTAAACGTGGACGCGGTGCTGGAGGTAAAGTACCTGTATTTGGTCTATTAAAGCGCAATGGCAAGGTTTTTACTGTCATCATACCTGATGCAAGAACAGATACATTAATGCCTATTATTAGACAAAAAGTTAAGCTTGACAGTATTGTTTATACAGATACGTGGAGAAGTTATAACGCATTGGATGTATCAGAGTTTAAACACTATCGAATTAACCATAGTAAACTCTTTGCAAATAAGCATAATCATATTAATGGTATAGAAAATTTTTGGAACCAGGCCAAACGACATATGCGTAAATTTAATGGTGTTCCAAAAGACCATTTCCATCTCTTTTTAAAGGAATGTGAATGGCGATTTAACAACAGTGACCCAAAGCTTCAATTAAAACAATTGAATCAGTGGGTTAAAGATGAACTTGGGTAGTTAACTAGGACAGCCCCATTATTAATTTAAGGTGAGAATGAAGAACCGCAACCACATGTTGTTGTTGCATTAGGGTTACGAATTACAAACTGTGAACCTTCGATGCCATCTGTATAATCAATTTCTGCACCAACAAGATATTGATAACTGGTTGGGTCAATTAATAGCGTGACTCCACCATTTTCAACTTCAGTATCACCCTCATTGACTTCATCTTCAAAAGTAAAACCATATTGAAAACCAGAGCATCCACCACCAGTGATAAATACGCGTAATTTAAGCTGATCATCACCCTCTTCAATAATTAAGTCGCTGACTTTTTTAGCGGCGGCATCGGTAAAATTAACTGGGCTAGGCATTTCAGTGCTCATGACTGACTCCAAAAATAAATAGTAATCTCTCTATTATCCAAAACTGAGTAATTTAGTCAAGATCTAGTCTTTCTGCTCAAGCTGAAATGTTTCATCATCAATAACTTCATGTTCAACATTGAGAATATTGTCATTCTTTTCAGTCATACGAATTAGTTGCCCATTTACTTCTGAGCCCATTGCCATTTCAAGAAGATGATAATAAAGGTTGCCCTCAACTTTGGCTTTAGGTGCAAGCTCAACATGCTCAGAAGCATAAACATTACCTGAAATTGATCCATTAATTAGTAGGTTGGGGACTCTCACCTCACCTTCAATTTTTCCCTGCTCACTAATGGTTAAAACTGACTTGTCATCACCCTTGGCAGTAATATTCCCTGTGACGGTGCCATCGATTCGTAAACCACCGCTAAAGCTAATATCACCTTTGATCTGAGTATTCTGGCCTATCAGCGTATCGATGCGGGTTGATTTTGGCTTGTTTTTTTCTTTGTTGAACATGATGTACCTCGATGTTTTAGTTGTTGCTATCAATTTGCCAGTCGAAGGATCGTGATAGTTTTTTCTTTTTAGCCTGCTTAAGAGTGACAGAAATATTTTCAGGTACACTATTGCTGACTAATTGTATTTGGCCCTCAAATACTTGTACATGGCGAAGGTTTAGTTGGTGTTCACCAACAATAAGCTGCTCATTTTCACCATTATTTTGACTATTAAGGGTTATAGTGACTGCACCGGTAAGTGGTTTACTTATCTTTTTGCTTTGGGTGATGACTAAACGGTAGTCAACCATATCAGATTGGCTATCACTGGCGCGGAGATCTAGTTCACGAATCTGTAATTTACTACTACTACTTCCCTGAGTAATATTTTGATAGAACATCAATTCCTTGTTGAGATGGACTACCTCAGTCTGAAGTTTGCTCAGTTGATTTTGTAGTTGTTCATCTCTAGCTTGCTGGATAGCCATGATCTGTTGTTGGGATTCAAATTTTTGTGCCAGCTCGAGATTTTGTTCGGTTAGCTGTTGGTTGACAGTTTCCAACTGCTGACTGTGTTGTTGTAAGGTTCGAAATTGTATGCGTAAGTGTGTGGTTGGTTTGAGATAGAGCCATATCGAAATAGCAGTAAGGAGTACAATACCGATGATTATCATTGCCCAGCGCAAAGGCTGGTGTTGATGAATAACATGTTTAGCAAATGGACTCATTGTTTAAGGCAGTGTCGCAATATTATTGATGGCCAACGATTCATCAAGGCCAAACATGATGTTCATATTTTGAACTGCTTGACCAGAAGCGCCTTTTACCAAGTTATCGATTGCTGATAACACTACTACCGTGTCTCTATGCTGTGGTTGATGAACAGCTATCCTGCATACGTTGGCACCACGAACACTACGTGTTTCAGGGTGCGATCCAGCAGGTAAAACATCAACAAAAGGCTCGTTAGCATAACGTTGTTCAAACAACTGTTGTAGATCAACAGATTTCGTAAGTTTGCCATAGAGAGTGGCGTGGATACCGCGAATCATTGGTGTTAAATGCGGTACAAAAGTCAAACTGACGGCTTGCTTGCATACATCACTCAAACCCTGTTCAATCTCTGGCAAGTGGCGGTGGCCTGCTACTGCATAAGCTTTCATATTTTCAGATGCTTCTGCCAGTAATGAGCCAACAGCCGCCTTCCTACCTGCGCCACTGACACCAGATTTGGTATCAGCAATAAGCTGTATAGGGTCGATTACACCTTGTTCTAATAAAGGTAAAAATCCTAGTTGGGTAGCAGTAGGGTAGCAACCTGGTACCGCAATAAGTTGTGCTGTACGAATTGTTTTACGATTAACTTCCGGTAGACCATACACCGCTTGAGCAAGTAACTCAGGGCAAGTATGTGGCATGTTATACCACTGTTCCCACTGTTTGGCATCACGTAACCGAAAGTCTGCTGATAAGTCTATGATTCGAGTCCCTCGTGCAAGCAGCTTCGGCACCATAGACATGGCGACACAGTGTGGTGTTGCAAAAAACACTACATCACAAGCGGATAACTCCTCAACATCAGGTTCGCTAAAGTGTAAATCAATATGATTTCTTAGATTTGGAAATAAGTCACTGACTGCCAGGCCGCCATCACTGCGTGAAGTAATAACGTGTAGTGATACTTCAGGGTGAATAGCAAGTAGACGTAACAGTTCTACCCCGGTGTATCCTGTAGCTCCTACAATGCCAACTTTAATCATGAGTGGTCTCTTTGTATAAAAATAATGCACTACATAATAAAAGAGCGCGACAGAAAGCGAAAGGACTTACTTAATGTTTAACAGATTTTCCAAGCGTTGTTTTTGTATGATGTAATCTCGAGTAGCAATGACAGTAGTTTGGGAGAAGTTAAGTTGAGTAATGTAAAGTGGATAATCATTTTTTGATTGTCGCAAACTGAGCATGAGTTCCGATACTTGGCTAAATAAAGCCGGGTCGTTGGCTGAACCAGAAAAATGCTTAGGACCGCATTCAATTGTGCAGTTAGCACTATCTTTTGGGCTATCCATCGTAATGGCTACCGGTAAATAACCAAGATTGCGTTGAGAAGGACGGGGTAGGACAGCAGTTTTCCACTTATTGTTACGAGTTTGTTCAAGTCTGAAAAAGCGTAATCGTGGTCGGTTTGTCAGGGCACCTAGAAAATGATGAAAATGATTTACTAAAGTAGATTCAGTTAAATCTGTATATGTTTGCTGGAATAGGCCGCCGAGCTCATCAAGCAAATAGATTGAAATAGTTTGATTCTGAACGTGTAAAAAAAAGATGATTTGTGAGTCAGACTGATGAGTTAATAATGTTGAAAATAAACCTGTAGGGTCGAGATTTTGGTCAAGTTTACATACTGAAAAGCGTGGCTTGATTCTAGCCAGAGCGGTAGTTAAATTTGATGTGTTGGCAAGATAATTGAAATCACAGCTACCGGGTTGCCACTGTAGCTGATAAAACTTATCGGCAATTTTTAGTAGGTAGTCACCAGTAAGAGGATTTTCATGATAGTGCTCACTTACTTCGGTGTAGAGCTTCTCTAGGCGGTAACTTATTGCTTTACCATAGCTGTCAGAAGGACACCAACAGTGTAAATAAGAGTCTTTGTGCTGTGGATTCCACCAATGAATTAAAGTCGTCAGCATTTCTAGTGGTGCTTCAACGCCAGTGTGGCTGAAAATATGCCATTCGCCCCAGCTGGAACAAATCAAACCATCTATGCTGGCCACTAGGCTTTCCCCACGGTTGGCATAATTAAGTGGATCGTTCTGCAAACTTGAGAGTCTTAAACCTTTTTGACTAAGCTTGGAGGTAGGTTGCTGTTCCAGATTAGCAAAGAGTAAGACATGACTTAACTCCGGTGAATCATGCAGCGACTTCGTGTTCACCTTTCCTGGAACGGCTAGAGGAGAACGCAGCAATTGTTTAACAATGCTCATTACTTTTGATATAGCGATAAAATTACAGCTATCTGCAACTTTAATCCTTGTGGTGTTAGTAAGCATCTGATTACAAATAGCCCAAGCCAAGATGTGTAATAACGATGTATTTTGATGGAGTGGTAACTTGGTTGGTGATGTGAGTGTAATATTGCTTATTTTCCAGTCACCATCTGCTTCGAACCGGTACAAATATAAATGTTCTTCGTGTCTTTTTGCTAATAGACCAACAGGTAAGCATTGAATAGTGTTGGGGTTGTCATCGACGGCCAACTTAAGTTTTTGATCGATTAGTTGGTGCTGCTTATCGAGTGTTGTCTGCTGTCGTTTTGTAAAAGTAGCCAGTGAATTATTAATTTCCTGAAAAACTGGGTTTGTTTGCTGATGTTCGGCAAGACATTGTTGATAATGAGCATTTTTTTGCATGTCTAGTTGTTCAAAAATCGCATCTTTCCATGACCATGGTGAGGTAAAATCTGCAATGAAGTCCCGCCGCCAAGAAAGTTTAGGATTAGAAACTTTTTGTGAAAGGCGTTCTTTAGCTTGAATGTAGAAGGATTGGCGAGCAAAATTTAGCAGCTCAAGCGAGATATTTGAACGCTCGAGTTGCTTTAGCTGTAATACTTTACAATCTACTTGCAGAGGATCAGTCTCACCTTGATAAATGGCTTGTTTTAGGTCATCACTGAGCCATGGCAGATTGGGATATTGCTGAAGTTGATATTGTAAATGTAGTAGTGGCAACAGGTACATTAAGCCATGATCGATACTACCATCTAGCAATTCGACACCATCATCAACCAATGATTGTGCCATAGATATAGTGCTCGCTAGTCCTCCGAAATCAATTACGCTAGCTTTGTTTAACATGCGTTGCTTAAGCAATGTTTGCACGGCAGTTTGATAGTCACTATCTGGTGGAATTAGCCACCATAAAGGCACTGCTCCCGCAAGTATCAAACCATTAAGATAAAAATGGTCGAGTTCATCGTCAGAAAAAGACTTTTGGTTGAGGCTATCTTCAGCCAGTAAACTCGACGTCACAGTAATACCCAGTGTTGCAGCCCATTCGCTGACGGCTACGAGTTTGTATTGCAGTGCCTGCTTTTGATCACTGCTGAGATCAGTAGCATGGACTAACCATAGGTCGAATCGTGCTTGCTTTGGGTAGTTAAGCAGACCATTGCTGTTAATTAGGTATAGGCCAGTAATAGGATAATGGCGTAAAGCATGCCGTTTGAACTGAAAACTGGGGTTTAGTTCTTTAGCAGCATCAATTTGTGTATTTGAGGGCTGAAAATCCATGATGCCGGCAGGAATGTCTTGGCGGATAAACTCAGGCAAAATATGGTTATTAGTGTGAAACAATAAAGCCAGCAGCTCAAAAAAACTGCGCTGTCTTTTGGGTGCCAACTCACGCAATCGCTCAATCCGTGTGCGATTTAATGACTGGAAATGAGTTAGAACTTCATCTTGTTCCACGGCTTACCTATCATAGACGTTTAGTGGCGGAAATGGCGCATACCGGTAAATACCATGGCTATACCATGCTCATCTGCTGCTGCAATAACTTCATCATCACGCATCGATCCGCCAGGCTGTATTACAGCGCTAATACCTGCCTCAGCTGCAGCATCCAAGCCATCACGGAATGGGAAGAAGGCATCTGATGCCATCACTGCACCAGGTACAGTTAACCCTGCATCATCAGCTTTAATTCCTGCAATTCGACTACTCACTACGCGACTCATTTGACCTGCTCCAATACCAACAGTTTGTTGTTGGCTGACATAGACAATAGCATTAGATTTAACAAATTTTGCGACACGCCATGCAAAAAGTAAATCCTGCATTTGATCAACAGTCGGTGCTTTCTTGGTCACTACTTTTAATTCGTCTTGAGTGACTAAAGCAGTATCACGA
>QNEY01000020.1 GCA_003645385.1 Gammaproteobacteria bacterium
CTCTGCAACATCTGGTACCTTGAATGGTACAACACAATTAATCAATGGGGATACACTTGAGCAGGCAGACCGGTTGAATGTTAACTTACCTGTAGTTAATCCTGCTGGTACGATAGCTCTTGCATTAGCAAAACTACCATTTGGTGGTACGCTTGAATTAGAGTTATCAGCCATGCAAGAAGAGGGTAGAGGAGAAGTTGTTTCAAGCCCACGAGTAATTACTTCAAATCAACAAACAGCAACGATTCAACAAGGTACTGAAATACCTTATCAAGAGGCAAGTTCGAGTGGTGCAACATCCGTATCCTTTAAAGAGGCCGTTTTGAAGTTAGAGGTGACTCCTCAAATTACACCAGATGATAGAATTGTCATGGACCTAGAAGTGAATAAGGATGAGGTTGGTGAGATCTTCCTAGGTGTACCAAGCATAGATACACGTTCTGTGAAAACACAAGTCTTGGTTGATAATGGAGAGACTGTTGTTCTAGGTGGTATTTATGAGCGTACCGAAAATGAAGGGTCAACAAGGGTTCCATTCTTTGGTGACTTACCTTATGTAGGCTTTCTCTTTAAAACGAATACTAATGAGTCTAGACAACGTGAGTTGCTAGTATTTATTACTCCGAAAATTATAAAAGATAGTCTTAAGTTTTAAGATCGAATTAAATTAGATTGACGCCAAGCCGGATCATTAATAATGATCCGGCTTTTTTCTGTACAATATATAAATCTTTATTCTTGAGACTGTAAATACGTGATTATAGGAAATGTTTTCCTTGTTGGTCCAATGGGTGCCGGTAAATCAACAGTTGGAAGACAACTGGCAAAAACGCTTGGCCGTGACTTTTATGATAGTGACAAGGAAATAGAAAAGCGCACCGGTGTTTCCATTTCATGGATATTTGAAATGGAAGGTGAAGCTGGTTTTCGTGCTCGTGAGCAAAAAGTTATTGCTGAATTAACAGATTTAAAGAATGTTGTGTTAGCTACGGGTGGTGGCGCAGTTCTGGCAGAAGAAAATAGACGCATATTACGTTCGCGGGGACATGTCGTATATTTGTCAGCATCTGTTGAACAGTTAATGCGCAGAACATCTAAAGATAAAAGCAGACCGTTGTTGCAAACAGAAGATCCAAAACAACAAATTGTAGATCTATTGGCTCAACGTGATCAGTTATACCGTGATGTTGCTGATATCGAGCTACGAACGGGTGAACAATCGATTCAACATGTCGTATCAGGTTTAGTTAAAAAGCTAGAAATTTTAGGTCAATAGTATATTCAATGATGAAGACTTTACATGTTTCCCTAGGTGAGCGTAGTTATCCAATCTATATTGGTGATGATATTTTGTCGCAAGCGGCTCTATTAACACAGCATATTCAAGGGAAAGAGGTGTTGGTTGTGACTAATACAACAATCGCACCATTATATTTGCAGAGTGTTTTGGAGCTATTAACTGAATATCGATGTGAATCAGTGATTTTGCCAGATGGCGAAGAGTTCAAAAATCTGGAAGTGCTTAATCAAGTATTTGATGAGTTACTACAATCACATTTCTCACGGCAAGTCACCATGATTGCATTAGGTGGTGGTGTTATTGGGGATATGACAGGGTTTGCTGCTGCTTGCTATCAACGCGGTGTACCCTTTATACAAATTCCTACCACATTATTGGCACAAGTTGATTCTTCAGTTGGCGGCAAGACAGCTGTTAACCATCCTTTAGGTAAGAACATGATCGGTGCGTTCTATCAGCCAAAATGTGTAATTGCTGATACCAACACACTTAATACACTGGAAGACCGTCAGTTATCATCGGGTTTAGCTGAAGTCATTAAATATGGATTGATTAATGACCCTGAGTTTTTTGACTGGCTGGAACAAAATATGCCTGCCCTTCGAGAACGTCAAACAGATGTGTTAGTGGAAGTGGTTGAGCGATCCTGTCAAGATAAAGCTGATGTAGTTGCTAGTGACGAGTTGGAACATGGTGTACGCGCCTTATTAAATTTAGGACACACTTTTGGACACGCGATAGAAACAGGGATGGGATATGGAAATTGGCTGCATGGTGAAGCAATTGCCGTTGGTATGGTAATGGCTGCTGATTTATCACAGCGTTTGGGCTGGATAGATGGCGTGGATTTTGCAAGGATTAAAGCGTTATTAATAGCTGCTGGTTTGCCAACAACTATCCCTGAGGATATGTCATCAGATCAGTTTATGAGTTTGATGGCCGTGGATAAAAAAGTTCAGGATGGCCGAATTCGATTGGTTCTACTGAAAAGTATCGGTAAAGCCATCATGAGTGATGATTATGATGCAGAAAAACTTGCCGAGACCTTGGAGTCTTTTCAACACTAGGCAAGAGAGGTGTTGAACAGCTGATGAGTTCATGCCTTGTGCCCATAATTCCTTTCTTCATTCTCTGCTGTCAGCTTTCTTGGAGTACGTGCTATGAATGAATTTGCTGAACCTGCTTATATTTCGCGACTAACACTCCACTCGGCACCATTTAACAGCACTATAGAGCCTACCAATTTTTTTAGTGGTAGTCAGTCTGAGCACAGGTTGAACTTATTACTTCATTTAATACGAGCTAGTAATAAAATAGGGCTGTTAGTCGCTATCAATGGGCTCGGCAAAACAACTTTGTTAACTCAGCTAAAACAAAGAGCAGGAGATGAACTTCGAATATGTAATATAGAGGGCAATGCTCAGCAAAATAGTTCTACGGCATTGAAACAGTGTTTAATTGCGCTGGGTGTTGATGAAAATGAAATTCGCTCTAGTGACGATCATGCTGAAACTTTTAGAAACCGACTTCAGCAGCTACGAAAATTACAGGTTAGACCGGTATTGTTAATTGATGATGCCAACATTTTGTCAGAGGAATTATTGACAGAAATATCAATTTGGTTGGGCTGGCAATCTGATAATGAATTTTTGTTGCAGGCTGTAATTGCCACAACTAATGATATTAAATTGGCAGGACCAGCACAGTCTCGCGTGCAAACTGTTGATTTGCCACCTATGACTGAACAAGAATTACCTGATTATCTTATGTATCGACTAACGACCGTAGGTTATCAGGGTGATACGTTATTTTCAGAGAAAGATCTAAAACATTTTTATCGACTATCATCTGGTAATCCCGCACTCATCAATCAATTAGCGCATCAGAAATTGTTAGGGTTAAAACCAAATCTAGCTAAGTCAGCAAGATTTAATGTAGGCCCATTACATTCCAGTTTACGATGGGTAGGATCAGGAGTATTGGTGATTTCACTGATATTGATACTTTCCTATCAGGAGAAGATCAATCAATGGCTGACTCCAACACCAGATGAGATTGAGCTGACCGAACAAAATGTGATCGATATAGAAGAACCAGAATTGGTGACTGTTATTGTAGATAATGATGAGGTTAAGGATAATGAGCTAGCACAACGCGAAGAGTTGGCTGCTTTATTGTCTGATATACCTGAACCTGAAGTGCTTGAACAGTCGATGGATCAGTTCACGCAAGCTGATACTGAACTGTTGGAGCCAATGTCTGAAATAATTGAGCCAATCACGGAAGATCATCAGCAGGACTGGGTTATGCAGCAAGATGGTAGCCACTATACTTTTCAGTTGATGGGGTCATGGGAAAAACAAGAAGTACATGACTTTATTGATAAATATGCGCTTGCAGGCGATGTAGCGATGTTTGAGAGTATGCGTAATGGTCGAATTTGGTATGCATTAACCTACGGTGTTTTTGAAAATAAACAATCTGCGTTAGATGCCAGCAATAAATGGCCAGCACCACTAAATACTTTGCCATCTTGGTTACGTCGTTTTGATAGCGTGCAGAAACAGATCAAAAATACGGTTCAAGTACAGTAAGAATTGCATTTGCCGTGGTGTTTGGGCTAGCAAACACTAGGCGATAAACATCTTTTCCAGCAACCTTAGCTTGAGATAATATGCCTTTGTTGACCAAGTCTGTTAAATCAGCTTGGTTCGGATGGAAGCAGACAATGCCCGTGGGTGAGCGATAAATCTGCCAGTCAGTACGTTGCTTTAACTGGATGGCAAATTGATCCGCTTGATCTAATCGTAGACGGATCTGTTGACGTAAAGAGTCAACGCCTGAATGCATCAGCGTCAACCACAGCGGTAAAAAAAATTCACCGCCACGTGAGCCAGGCAAACTATTAACAGGTGGATGTTGAAGATAATCGGCATCAGCGTATAACATCGGTGTGAGCGGTCGCTGATACAGCAACACACTAGCCGGTTTGGGTTGATGCCAACCTTTATGAGGGTCAAAGCAGATTGAATCAGCCTGAGAGATGATGTCGAATAAAGGCCTGTATTCAGGCAATAATGATAATGCCCCGCCCCAAGCAGCATCAATATGGCACCAAGCCTGATATTGTTGAGCAAGTTTGATGCAGTCTTCTAATGGGTCAATAATACCTAAAGTAGGCGTGCCAGCTGTAGCGACTATGGCTAAAGGTGATTGTTTTTCACAAGCTTGTTGTAAAATTGTAGGACATAATTGGCCATTTTTATCTGTGGCAATGCAACGTAATTCCAGATCAAGAATTTGACATGCCTTGGCAATGGAATAGTGTGCGGTTTCTGAAGCGTAGACAATGTGTCGCTTATCAGGATGATGTTGCCTTGCTTGCCAAAGAGCTTCAAGATTTGCGTAGCTACTACCTGCGATAAAATGACCATGCTGTTGTTGAAAGAGCTGGCACAGCCAATCAATAATCTGTTGTTCGATTCTTGCAAGTGTGGGATAAAGTTGCGGTGATAGCAGGTTGCCATTGTGCAAGCCGGCTATAAGCTGACCTAATAGGCTTTCACAAGAGATAGCTGGAGTCATATGTGCTGCCCAATTATCAGCATGATGACGATCACCTTCTATTATTAATGCATTTAAAATGGTCAACAGATTGCTATTGTCGGCTGGGTGATCATCAATGGCCGCTAGCGTTACCGAGGCTTGTTCGCTTGCAAGTATTTGATCAATGTAGTGTTGAAGTTCCGCTAAGATGCTTGCTGAATTAGTCATAGAAATAGTATCGAATCAGTATTGTCTGCGAGTCGTTCAGAAAAATGTTGATGATCTTGTGCATCCACAATTTGGCTTGGGACACTAGTTTGTGAAAAAAGATGCTGAAAGCTGGTATCAACTACCCCAAGTTTACTGAGCTCTGTAATTGATCTGTTGTTATTTAAATAGTTTCGTTTGACCAAAATTAATTGCTCGGTATTTAATTTGTTGGCAAGCCATAATGCCAAGCTGTCAGAGGTTATAGTCCAACTATGCATAATTTCAGCTTGGGATAATAGCGATTCGTTAGGCAACCATACGGATAGGCCTTTTGGGGTGGTGACCAGTTTGTCAGTTGGAAAATAAAATATCTGGCAATTAGGGATAATACCCTTGATCAAAAGACCAAACTGAGCCATTGCTAAAATAGCCATATGGTGTGCATGGCTGTCATCAAATTGGTGTAATTGTTGGGCGTCACGTACTTGATTAGCAAAAGGGCCGCCGCCCGGAACGATAATGATCGGTTGTTGGTTGGCAACTTCATCAAGAATATTCAGCCAAGCTCTTAGTTCTGGCGTATTGTAGAGACTGCCTCCCAATTTAACGACAATCATGATGTCAGCGTAATTGTTCGATTAGTTTTAATATTGCGGCCGCTTTATCATGGATTTCCTGATATTCATCGTCAGCATTGGAGTCAGCAACAATACCACCACCAGCCCAGAATCGTAGACGGGTATCACTATATACCAGTGTCCGAATCAGAATGTTGCTGTCCATCTCACCATCAAAACCAATGTATGCCATGCTGCCACAATAGGCACCTCTGCGATTGGGTTCCAGTTCTTCGATAATTTCCATCGCCCTCAACTTTGGGGCACCGGTAATTGAGCCACCAGGAAAGCAGGCACGCAGTAATGATACTACATCTTGGCCGTCAGCTAGTGTGCCGGTAATTGTGCTGACTAAATGATGAACTGTTGCGAATGATTCAAGTGCAAATGGTTTGGGAACTTTGATAGAGCCTGGGATGCAAACTTTTCCTAAATCATTGCGTAATAAATCAACAATCATTAAGTTCTCAGCCCGATCTTTGATGCTATTCAATAGTTCATTGGCAAGTGCTAGATCTTGATTAGGATTGTTAGGAGTGCGTCGGCGAGTGCCTTTAATGGGCTTAGTTTCTACTTGGTCACCCTTTACATGTAATAAACGTTCGGGGGATGAACTGAGCAGAGTTACTTGTGGAGTAGAAAAGAAGCTTGAAAATGGTGCTGGGTTGATTTGTCGCAACAGTTTGTATGCAAACCAAGGATTGCCTTCAGCGTTAATTTCAAAACGTTTAGCAAGGTTGACTTGATAACAGTCACCTTCACGAATATAACGTTGAATTTTGCTAAAAGCATGCTGATATTTTTTACGATCAAAATTACAGCGTAGTTTGCCTGCTACCTTGAAGCTATATGTATTACCTGAGGACGGTTTGTTAATGCAATCAATGAGGTCAGCCCATTGCTCACGAGTCTGTTTATCAATTCCGAAACTGACTAACCAGCACTGTTGTTGTTGATGATCAGTAATAATTGCCCAATCATAAATACCGACGGCCATGTCAGGGATCTGTTCGTTATTTTGAGCAGTATTAGGTATTGATTCGATTGTTCGACCTAGATCATAGGAAAAGAAGCCAATAGCACCACCACAAAAAGGTAAGTCAGTTGAGTTCTGTTGTGGGTAGTCTTGCAATTGTTGTTGTAGTAATTTAAACGGATCTTCATTGGAAAATATATCATTGCCCTGTTGATCATGGATTGTTGTGCCTTGTTCTGTTGTCGTCAGGGTGACAATTGGATCAGCGGCTATGATGTCATAGCGGTTATCTTGAGTTGTATTTTGAGTACTATCTAGAAATACTGGCCATGGAAAATTATCCAGTAGCTCAAAATAGTGGCTACTATCTAGATGATAAGGGAGTTCCTCACACAGAGGAGGGAGTTTGACAGACATGACGCTATTTTAACTGTTGTTGTGCAAGAAGAGCTACTGCTATAGCAGGTGCATGATCGGCTGCTGCATCAGACGGTGGTGATACCAGTGAGCTAAAGTCAATATAGTCCCTTCCAAGGTGCTGAGCGCATTGTTGGACAATAAAACGGCCGATACCAGCACCAATGATTGGATAGTCTGATGTTAATGAGGGGTGTGCTGATAAGACTTGCAGACAGGCATTGTTAATTTGATGAACTTGTTGCAGTGCAAACCACTGTGCCAGTTGTTGCCATTGTGCTTGATCTGTTTCTATAGCGTCAGCACCTAATAAGCGAGCAAGACGGCGAGCACAATCTTCTTTATGCCAGGGTTTACCATCAGCACTAATATCTTGAATAGCATCAGCAGAAAGCTGATCTAACAAACACCAGCAATCCCCTGTTGTTGCAAATACTTCAGCTGCGAGACTAACTAATTCACCATGAAACGGTGCAATGTTGCTCAGCGCCATGAGTGGTGTTCTGATTGCACCGGTATACAGTAGTTCACGACTGGTTTGTCGTTGCTGATCGGTAAAGCCTGAGGCAATAACTCGTCCTTGTTTTATCGGGATAATGTCACACGTAGTACTGCCAATATCAACAAACAAACCATTAGCTATTTTTTTAGAAACGAAGTTAGCACTTGCTTGCCAGTTTTGTGAGGCTATATGGAGCCAATTGTGTTCAGAACTACTTGGATCTAGCCAGCCCAATTTACCGGCATAAATAAAACTATTTTCTTTTGGAATGAACTTATTAATACAATCTAGAATTTGTTTTACACCCGTCTGACGATCAGGAAAAAGATCTACCAGTTCTCCTGTCATAGTTATAGCTGCTAAATCGTACTGATTGCCAAGTTGCTGGTGAACAGATTGGATCGCCTGGTCTAGATACTCCATTCCTTGCCAGAGTGGACATGGTATTTGGAGTACTGAAATAAGATTTCCGTGATGATCAGCTCGTGCTATCTTGAGATGGGCTCCACCAATGTCCCAGCCCGTAATAAATGAATTATTAGTTGTCATAAAATAATATCAACTTGTTGATGTTGCATGATCGGTGGTAGAGATTTCATACCTTGCTCTTTCATCAAAAGTAGAAGTTCCATAGGGTTTGTTGATAGTGATTGTCTCAGGCCAACATAAGATGTTGTTAGGCGAGGGTTGATATCAATGACAATAGCCTTTTGATTTGTTAACACAAGATCAATTCCTACAAATCCCCATAGACCTGGAATAGCTTGCTGGATTTTCTTGGCTAGCAACAATGCTTCAGATATAGAGAAAATTATAGGGCTGATACCATTGACCACGCAACCGTTAAATATCAATTTGTTATGTTCACGGCTAATTTGTTGTTGGTTTATCGCTAGCACAAGCACATCATTTTCAGATATTAATAATGATAAACTTGCAGCTATTCCTTGGTGGTAGGCTTGGATAAGATTGTGCTGTAAGACCTCAATGGGTTGTTGGAAAAGATGCTGTTCCAGTTCAGAAACTGAATCGAATATTAACGTATCAACACAGCCTGCACCATCAATTGGTTTCATAATATAACCATCAGGCTGTACAAATCGTTGCTGTGGCCAATTACTTGCTAGACAGCTTGTGGATGTAGTTATATTGTGATGATTAAGTTGTTGATCACAGCTTAGTTTGTTGGTGGTCAGTGCAATGGCTGCAGGCTGACAACCTAAGATCATTTTTCCATGATCGTGAACTTGTTGCTGAAGCTTGGTCAGAACATTATTTGTTTCAGGTGCGATAATAAAAACTGCATTACAGAGTTTCAGGTTCTGTAGCCATAATTGTTGGAACTCTGATGGGCTAGAAATCTTGTTGCATTGATGACGTACGTCATCATCGATAGCATTGCTGATATTGGGCAGCCTTGCATCGCGTAGAATGGACAGTTCCAATTGCGGTAAGGCATGACAATCAGCGAGTACAGCAGATAACATTTCATCACCTTCTCGAGCGAGACAGCTAGGAAGGTCCTGATCGATAAGAGCGCCACTAGTGATATGTTCGTAAACAAATAGTTTCATCGGATAGACGTAAAGGAAATTGTGTGGAAATTATACCGGTCATTGATTTAATGGGGGGAATTGTTGTACATGCACGTGGTGGTGACCGTGAGCGTTACCCACCATTAGAGTCTGTACTTACTCAACATGTTCAACCAGAAAAAGTGATTGCAGATCTGTTAGATGTTTATCCATTCAAACAATTCTATTTGGCTGATCTGGATGCTATTTTTGAACAAAATCCTGATTTAGATCTATATCATCTTTTGATGGAAAAATTTCCAGAAATAATATTCTGGATCGATATGGGAATTCAAACACAGCAACAGTGGGCTATCCTGAATAAGGCCAAGCGTATTAAGTTCATAATTGCTAGTGAAACATTGAAAGACTTAAACTTGTTAGAAGCAGAAAGAAATTCAGTATTGTCTTTAGACTTCCAATACGGGGGGTTCTTGGGTGAACCTGATTTATGGAGGCAACCAGATATTTGGCCAAAAAATGTTATTGTGATGAATCTGGATTATATTGGAGCTCAAGCAGGCCCAGATATCAATTTACTACAACAAGTTAGATCGAGGCGAACGGATGTAAAAATATTTGCAGCGGGGGGCGTTAGAAATAAGCAGGATCTAGCAGTTTTGAAGCAGAAAGGTATTGCAGGTGTACTCATTGCCAGTGCGTTGCACAATGGCAAGTTAAGTGTTTCAACACTTAACAGTTTCTTGAATCGATAATAAACCACCGTTCCTTTGTTAAAAGGAACGGTGGTTATCTATCAGAGCTTACAATTTAGCTGGCAGCAAATGGATGCTCACTAGCTTTATATTGTGCTACAACGTCAGCTGCTTTTGGCTCACGAGCAACAGCACGTTTGATTGATTCTTTAGTTGCACGATAGTTCCAATCTTGGATTTTTGCATCACTATCAGCAGTTGGTGAAATGAATACACCAACACAGATGAAGCAATCATCAGCTTCAGCCATTGGGATAGTGCCATCTTCAACACATTCAGCAACAGCCATGGCGACACCACGTTGTGCTGGGCCGAACATTTGTACGGCTTGCTTCATGTTTTTGATAGTTACTTTATTGAACATAACTGTGGCTGGTTTAACCATCAAGTTTGGTGCAACAACAGCTAATAAGCCGTTAACACCTGCTTTTTGGTCTGTCATTGTGCGGCAGAAAGCATCTTCTGCAGCTGAGCCACGTGGGCCCATTAGTAAGTCAATGTGAGCAACGTTGTCTAGGTCACCATCTTCAATGACCAAGGATTCACCTACAAGTACGCGATCGATAACTGGCATGTTATTTTTCCTGTTCCAAAAATATTATAAAAAGGCCCATTTTCCCCTCGCCTTACTCATTAAGAAAGGTGAGGTTATACGTATTAAAGGAAACGTACACCCTGCTCAGTATTTTAATGATACTGAAATTCGTTTAACAAAACGTCTGTTCAAATGCGTAGACTAACAACGTTGCTGCGGTCATATCTGCAGTTGTCCCCGGATTTATCGCTTTGTGTTTTAATTCATTGTCCCATAGGATGATATCGGCACTCAATTGGCTTAACTTTTTGTTTTTACTTATCTTATCAGTTAAAAGTCTTGCCTTTTCTGTCACCTGTTGGGCACATTTCAAACCTTGTTTTCGACATATCAAGGTATCTGGAATGCTAGATAGAAACCTAAGATACGCGAAAGCGGTTGCCCATTCAACACTTTCCCCACAATTTATTGCAGATGTCAAATTAGGTAAACCAATAGAAAGTATTTCATCATAGTTGTTTACATACTGTCTTGCGACTGAGTCACGTTTTTTTGCCATTTCCATTGCTTGTTTTAGGGTGATGGTTGGTCTGGATTGAATATCGTGTTGCTCAACCTTTCCCATGCCACCAGCTTCAGCTAAACGAATAGCTTGATAACATAGTTTTGCATCATCAATTGAGAGATTGTTTAGCACCTTATCTAATGCTTTCGACAATTGTTCAAATTTTGTACAGTGCTGTATGGCGACGCAAAGTGGGGCGAATAACAACACAATGCCAAGATTGGTATTACAGTCAACTATCTTTCTGGTTGCTGTGATGGCTTGCAAGATCATTTCACCCACAGTGATATTAGGCTGAGACATGATAGGCGCTATAGCATGAGCACTATTGATAAAATCAGCGACTTGCATATTATGACCATCACTTAAACAATTAACATTGCCAGGTTTGGGTGCGGACACTTCCTGTTCACAGGCCCACACTATACAGTTATGGATAATACTAGTACTTAGCATGGCCCAGCGTAGTATTTACGGATGTTTGAATGCGAGTGGCTAATGCTTGAGCAAGATGCTGTGCGATATTAATACCTGTTGCTTGGTAGAGTCCTTTCCAAGCCGGAACACTATTTACTTCTAATATCGTATAACTACCATCTTGATTACGAATTAAATCAACACCGGCATAGTCAGCTTGTACTGCCCGGGTTGCATCGATTGCAAGTTGTTCCATTTCAGATGTGACAGTTGTGGTAAAACAGTCAGCGCCTTGGGCAAAGTTGGTTATCCAGTGTTGAGAGCGGCGGGACATGGCTGCACATACTTGACTATCAATAACCATTAAACGCCAGTCTTGCCATAGCTCTTGTTCAAAAGGTGCAATATATTCCTGCATATAAAATGTATTACCGACAGGCTTGATAGCATCGAATTGATCTAAATTTGTGATTTTTTCAATACCTTTACCCTGGCAGCCAAATAAAGGTTTAATAACTAAGGCGATATCTTTGTAAAATTGTTGGGCAGCAATTTTTCTGGCGAGGATACTATTTTCACAGGCCCATGTTTTGGGGGTGTTAAGTCTTGCAAGATGTAATCTTAGTGATGTCCTTGCCTTGTCCACTGTATGTTCAATTGCACTAGCCGGGTTGAATACGGGTACATTAAGTTCAGCTAAAGTATGTAATACATCCATACGCAAGGTGATTTGCTCAAGACTACCTGGTGCGATACCTCTCACCATTGCAGCGGCAGGAAGTTGATCTTCAAAGCCAGGGATAATAAGACCGGTTGGATGGTCTAGATCGATGGTACATTCTGCTAGATCAGTTAGAACTGCAGTTATACCAAGTGATTGCAAAGCATTAACTAGCTGTTCGCTATGCCAGCCGTGGGTATCATTGAAGATGACAACTTTAGGTGGAGACATTGATTGATATTAAATATCTAGAGCAGCATCAAGTTTGCTTAATGCTGCTCTAGAATAATTAAACTTATAAACCAAATGAAATAGTTAATAATTCAGGGTTCAACTCGCCAGCGGTAAAGCTCTTGCCAGTATTCGCATTAGTAACAATGACTTTTGCAGGGCTGAATAACATTGGATCAACTTTAAAGAAATCAAAATCATAAGACTTGAATACTTCACCGAATGGACGGCCATAGTCTGAAGAGGTATTACTTGGTAACTTTTCAGCTAAGTCTTGTGCTTCTTCATCTGTTGATTTAACAAATAAGTGCACCATGCCACCATAAAGAATGGCATCATTAGTGCGGCCCATACCGGTCATGAAATCTCCACCCGGTGGTGCAACAGGTGTAACACCAAAGCCATCAATAATTTTTTCCATTGGAAAATGTAATGTATGTGCTTTATGCATTGCCACTTCAAGTATGCGGATGGCTATTTGCATTACGCCAGCGAGACTTGATGTTGGTGTCAAAATAAAGGTTAGATCTTCAGGTTTAATACCGCAGTTATCAGCCACTTTTTCAGCGACCTCAATAGGTGGTAATGAATCAACTTCTAATACGATAGTTGTTGTTTTTGCTTCATCTTTGTAGCCAAATTCTTTTAATACTTCTTCACGACCTGCTAGTGCACGGCCAGGGCCGGAACCTAGAGCAAAGAATTTTTCATGCGATAAACTCCAACCCGCATATTGGCTACCTAAACAACTTAATACCGGCGTTTTAGCATGAACATTAACCGACCAAGGCCAGTTATCAAAACCACTATTAGTACCTAATGTGACGGTACCTAAACCACCCATGCAGATTTC
>QNEY01000021.1 GCA_003645385.1 Gammaproteobacteria bacterium
ATATTGCACAAAGTCGATTAGTATCGGTAGGTCGCGGTGAAGTGGAGTCTAGAGCCAGCAATGATACTGAAGCAGGTCGCCAATTAAATCGCCGAGTAGAAATTTATGTCAAACCAATCGTCGAAGGACAAGAATCTGAAGCATACCAAACGCCGGAGGGCTCCCAAATCTGAAGCAAGCTCTTCAACAAGAGGTGATTTAATTTTCGGTTTGCATGCAATACAAGCTGCACTTGAAGTGCCTGTGACGCGTGTTAAGGAGATCTGGATAGCTGATGAACGTGAGGATGCACGCGTTGTTTCATTAACTGAGGCAGCAAAACGACATGGGATAACACCTCAAAAGCTTGCAAAAGATGAGCTTGATGAGATGATGCCAAATGTTCGCCATCAGGGAAGCGTAGCTCGCTGTACGCCTTTAGGAAATTTAGATGAAACGGATCTATTTAAATTATTGGATGATCTTGATGAGCGTAGTGAAAAGCCTTTTTTATTGATTTTAGATTGTGTTCAAGATCCTCATAATTTAGGTGCTTGTATGCGAACTGCAGAAGCTGCTGGAGCAAATGCGGTTATTGCACCAAAAGATCGAGCATCAGGATTAACGGCTACTGCTTTAAAGGTTTCAAGTGGTGCCGGTGAACGATTACCCTTTATCCAAGTTACTAATTTGGCCCGCGTTTTGCGCGAATTACAACAGCGCGGTGTTTGGTTAGTCGGTACATCAGGTGATAGTGAGCAGACTTTGTTTGATGTGGATTTGAAAGGACCATTAGCAATTATCTTAGGGGCTGAAGGGCGTGGTATTAGGCGTTTAACCAGAGAAAATTGCGATCAAGTTATCTATATTCCAATGCAAGGTGAGGCCGAAAGCTTGAATGTGTCAGTGGCGGCAGGTGTGTGCTTATTTGAAGCTGCTCGTCAACGCAGCTTGTGATTGTATAGCAAAATAACGTAAAATTACTGATTGCCTGTTAGTTGGGGCAAAACTCCTTGCCTTAGATAAATTTATTTGGGGCTGTTTAAACCGTGAGGAGCTCAAATGAGACATTACGAAATTGTGTTTCTGGTCCACCCTGATCAGAGTGAGCAAGTCCCTGCAATGGTTGAAAAATATCAGCAGGTTTTCACAAGCCAAGGTGGCTCAGTTCATCGTTTAGAAGACTGGGGCCGTCGTCAATTGGCATATCCAATCGATAAAGTACATAAAGCACACTATGTGTTAATGAACGTTGAATGTGACGTTGCTCAGTTAGATGAAGTAACTACTGCTTTCCGTTTCAATGACGCTGTTATTCGTCATCTCGTTGTATCTGCTGATGAAGCTGTTACAGAAGTATCACCAATGATGCGTAAAGATGATGATGATAAGCCGCGTAAACGCGATAACGATTAATACTCGAGGAGCATAATAATGGCACGTTTTTTTAGACGTAGAAAATTCTGTCGCTTCACCTCTGAAGGTGTTAAGCAAATTGATTATAAAGATGTAAACCTATTGAAAAATTACATCACCGAAACAGGGAAGATTGTTCCTAGCCGTATCACCGGTACTAAAGCGCGTTATCAACGTCAGCTTTCTACTTGTGTGAAACGTGCGCGTTTCTTGGCGTTGATTCCTTACTGCGATATGCATAAGTAAGGGAAGGTGTTGTTGTTCAAAACATCAAGTAAAAATAAGGCGTAACGGAAGTATGCTGCGAAATATTGCAGTATTTTCAATGCGAGGTCGCTGGCAAGCTGCCGTCGTCATCGCATTACTTTCGGTAGCTGCTTTAATGCTACCACCACTTAGTTATTTAGCTAGTGTTATTGCGCTCTGTACGTTACGTGTGGGGCCAAAAGAAGGAGTGAAGGTTGTTGTAGCATCGGTAGTGATAATGACATTGCTTACTGGATTGCTACTGAATCAGTTTTTAATCTCTGGATTGTTTTTGTTAACAAGCTGGTTGCCAGTGTTAGGCATCAGCTTGGTATTAGGATACACGCGGTCATTGGCAGCAAGTTTATTAGCTGGTAGTGGTTTGGGTGTTGTGATTGTGATGGGTACTTATCTGGTACTGCCTGATCCAACACAATGGTGGCAACAATTGCTGGCACCATTTTTGGAAATGATTAGTGAACAACCAGGTTGGAATTTAGATCAAGAGCAAACACAAGTGCTGTCGATGGGTTTATCTGGGATGATGACTGGATTAATTGCAGCAGGTGTAAGCATTAATGTAATGCTGGGTTTGATAATTGGCCGAGCATGGCAAGCGAAACTGTATAACCCGGGCGGTTTTACAGATGAATTTTATCAATTTAGACTTGGTAAGTTTGCTGCTTTATTTACAGTTGTATTAATGGTGATTACATTGTCGCCGTTAAGTGACTCGTTGGCAGTATTGCGGGAATGTTTGCCGGTAGCATTGGTAGTGTTTGCTTTACAAGGTTTGTCAGTAGTACATGCTATTGTCAAACAGAGACAAAAACATACATTTTGGCTAGTAGCAGTTTATGTTTTATTAGTCGTGATGATGCCACAGATGGTGGTGTTACTCGCGCTGATAGGTGTTTTGGAACAGTGGTTTAATTTTCGTAAACATTCGATTGAATGATACGAGTGACTTTAAGAGCAGTATTACACTGCGAATGAGGGTAGAACAATGCAAGTAATTTTGCTAGAAAAAATGCAGAAACTTGGTAATCTTGGTGATGAAGTATCAGTTAAATCTGGCTTCGGACGTAATTTCTTAGTCCCAACAGGTAAGGCTTTGCCTGCTAATAAGCGTAACAGAGAGGTGTTTGAAGCACGTCGTGCTGACCTTGAAGCAGCAGCAGCCAAATTACAGGTTGAAGCAGAACAACGCAAAGAGAAACTGGTTGCAGCTGGTGATGTAAATATCATGGCTAATGCTGGTATCGAAGGCAAGCTGTTTGGTTCAGTAGGTGCAATAGATATTATTGAAGTATTAAATGCGGCTGGTGCAGATATTGAACGTAGTGAAGTACGTCTTCCAGAAGGCCCATTGCGCCACACTGGTGAATTCGATGTTGATATCCAGTTGCACTCAGATGTTATTGTAGCTGTAAAGGTTACTATTACATCCGAAGCGCAAATTCAGGCGCAAGCTGAAGCTGCTACAGCTGAAAAAGCTAAAGCAAAAGCTTTAGAAGAAGCTGAAGCGATTGCTAAAGCACAAGAAGAAGAGTAAAAAGTAAGACCAATGAAGCCGTACATAAGTACGGCTTCATTTATTCTATTAGCTGCTAGCCATGACTGTGGTTTTAGCTGGCTGATTAATGAGGTTGGATAACTTAGGTGGCTACTTTTGGAAGATGTAACATATCCTGAATCCTATACGGATACGGCCACTGAGGCACTTAAAATCCCTCCTCACTCTATTGAAGCTGAGCAATCTGTGCTGGGCGGCCTTATGCTTGATAATCGGAGTTGGGAGCAAGTTGCCGACTTATTAGTTGAGCATGATTTCTATCGCCACGATCATCAACTGATTTTTCGTGCAATTTCCGAGTTATTTGAGCATTCACAACCTGTTGATGTCATCACTCTTGCTGAATGGCATGATAAGCGTGGTGAGCTTGATCAAGTGGGTGAACTGGCCTATTTAGGCATGTTGGCGCGTAATACCCCCAGTGCTGCCAATATTAAAGCTTATTCATCTATTGTTCGTGAACGTTCGATCTTACGACAACTGATCGCTATCGGCACATCAATTTCTAATGTTGCTTTTAATCCTGAAGGTCGTAGCAGCGAAGAAATGCTGGACTTAGCTGAACGGCAAGTGTTTGAAATTGCAGAAAAAGGTGCAAAGCGAAGCGGTGGCTTTATTCAAGTTAAAGATGTTCTGAGCAAAGTTGTAGATCGTATTGATACTTTGTTCGAGCAAGATAGTCCAATTACAGGGCTTGCTACCGGTTTTACCGATTTTGATATGCAAACATCAGGCTTGCAACCAGCAGATCTGGTGATAGTTGCTGGACGTCCCTCAATGGGTAAAACTACTTTTGCGATGAATCTGGCTGAACATGCTGCGATTAAGAGTAAAGAGCCAGTAGCCGTATTCAGTATGGAAATGCCTGCTGATTCTCTAGCTATGCGGATGTTGTCATCGCTAGGGCAGATTGATCAGAATCGCTTACGTACTGGTCGATTAAATGATGATGACTGGCCTCGTTTAACCTCAGCCATTGCTTTGCTCAATGAAGCGCCATTGTTTATTGATGATACACCTGCATTAACGGTTACAGAATTACGTGCCCGTGCCCGCAGGTTAAAACGTGAACATGGCTTAAGTATGATTGTGATTGATTATATTCAGCTGATGCAGGGAAGTGGCAAGAGCAATGAAAATAGAGCTACCGAAATTTCTGAGATATCACGCTCATTAAAGGCCTTGGGTAAAGAACTGAATGTACCAGTAGTTGCTTTATCTCAGCTAAACCGTAGTCTGGAGCAACGGCCTAATAAGCGGCCTGTTATGTCAGACTTGCGTGAGTCAGGCGCGATTGAGCAAGATGCAGATTTGATTGTCTTTATTTATCGTGATGAGGTCTATAATGAAGACTCACCAGAAAAAGGCAAGGCTGAAATCATTATTGGTAAACAACGTAATGGACCTATTGGTACTGTTGCACTGACGTTCCAAGGTAAATACACTCGATTTGAGAATTTTGCCTATAACAATTATGACGATTATGGTGATGAGTAAATCATACCCTGTCGCCAAGATTGATCTAGCAGCACTTAAACATAATCTAAAACAGGTTAAACAACTTACGCCTAGTAGTAGGGTGATGTCGGTCATTAAAGCTAATGCATATGGCCATGGGATTATTCATACCGCACAGGCACTGGCTGATAGCGATGCCTTTGCAGTAGCAAGATTATCTGAAGGCATTAAGTTACGCGAAGCGGGTGTTCAACACGATATTGTTTTATTGGAAGGCGTGTTAACTGTAGAGGATTTGCAGACTGCTGCAGAATTCTCTTTATCATTGGTATTTCATAATCAATTACAAATTGATTTTCTCAGCCAAGCACAGATCAGTAAACCTTTAACCTTTTGTTGGCTTATGGTTGAAACTGGGATGAATCGCCTGGGCTTCCCTGTTGATAAAGTCGATAAAGCCTTACAAGATTTAACACAAAGTAAGAAGCTATCGAACCCTGTTGGTTTAATGAGTCATTTTGCCAATGCTGATAGTGTTGATGATCTGCGTAACCAGCAACAACTAGAAAAGCTTGAACGGTGTGCAGATAAAAGAAATATTCCTATAAGTATGGCCAATTCAGGAGCAATCCTATCCTTTGCTGCTAGCAATTATGATTGGGTTCGTCCTGGACTGATGTTATATGGTGTGTCGCCTTTTGAAAATCAATCAGCCAGTGATATTGGCTTGAAACCAGTGATGAAATTAACATCTGTGCTGACTGCAATTCAGGATTTACAGGCAGGCGATCAAGTTGGTTATGGCGGTGATTGGATAGCATCACAGGCAACAGCTGTAGGTATTGTTAGCATTGGATATGGCGATGGCTATAGTCGTCAACTTTCAAATGTAGGTAAGGTGGTAGTTAACGATAAAATAGTAGCAGTGCTTGGGCGAGTTTCAATGGATATGATTGCTATTGATTTATCGGATATTGATAAGGCCTCAGTTGGGAATGAAGTGCTACTTTGGGGTAGTGACATATTGCCCATCGAAGACATTGCCCAACAGGCGAAAACGATCCCGTATGAATTGTTATGTCAGGTCAGTGAGCGTGTAAAAAGGGACTATCAGCATGGCTAAGGTGAAACGGGTTTATAGTTGTAAAGAATGCGGTGCACAAACACCTCAATGGGCAGGACGTTGTTCTGATTGTGGTGCCTGGAATAGTCTGCAAGAAGAAATTCAAACACCACAACCAGCTTCAAATCAGGCCTCTATCAGTCGTCATAGCGGTTACGCGGGCGAACAGAAAAGTGAAGTGCAAACACTGAGTCAGGTGACATCGGAGCAAGCAGTACGTTGGACAACAGGCTTACCAGAACTTGATCGTGTTTTAGGTGGTGGTTTGGTAACAGGGTCGGTTGTTTTGATTGGTGGTGATCCTGGTATTGGTAAATCAACCTTATTATTGCAGGCAATGGCAATGATGGCCAAAACCAGTAAGGTTAATCCACTATACATCAGTGGCGAAGAGTCTCTACAGCAAATACGCTTACGGGCAGAACGCTTGCAGCTAGAACAAACACCTTTGGATTTGTTGGCTGAAACCCATGCCGAACAAATTATTGCTACTGCACATGGTCGTAAACCTCAAGTGATGGTGATTGATTCTATTCAGACAGTGTTTACTGAATTATTACAATCTGCTCCTGGGACAGTTGCTCAGGTACGTGAAAGTGCTGCTCAATTTGTCCGCTTTGCCAAATCCAGTGGTACAACACTAATTTTGGTTGGTCATGTCACCAAACAAGGTGCACTGGCTGGGCCACGAGTGCTAGAGCATATGGTAGATACGGTTTTGTATTTTGAAGGAGATACTTCAACACGCTTCAGGATTCTACGTGCAGTTAAAAATCGTTTTGGTGCGGTCAATGAACTCGGTGTATTTGGTATGACTGAGCTTGGTTTGAAAGAAGTCAGTAATCCATCAGCTATCTTTTTATCACGTGGTGAAGAATCTCTGGCTGGTAGCGTGGTGACCGTAATTCGTGAAGGTAGTCGGCCAATGCTGGTGGAAGTACAGGCTTTGGTAGACGAAAGTCCTTTGGGTAATCCCAGACGTGTTTCAGTGGGTCTCGAGCAAAATCGATTAGCGATGTTATTGGCAATATTACATCGACATGGTGGTATTACATGTAGTGATCAAGATGTGTTTATCAATGTTGTTGGTGGGGTAAAACTCAGCGAAACAGGTGCAGATTTAGCCGTACTGGCAGCAGTATTATCCAGCTTAAGAAATAAGCCAATACCACGAGATTGGATACTATTTGGTGAAGTAGGGTTAACGGGTGAGATTAGACCTGTCCAAGCGGGTGAGGAGCGCATTCATGATGCAGTAAAACATGGATTCACCCATGCCATTGTTCCTGCTGCCAATGCTCCTCGCAAAGCAATTAAAGGTATTAGTATTATTGCTGTTCAGCATCTGTCAGAAGCAATCGATGCCTTAAAACAAGCAGAATAAGTTCAGATTAATGAATTAATGCCGACAATTCGCGGTGCAGTAACTCCTCATCGCCAAGATTGAGTTCAACCAAGCGTTTCAAATGAGTAATACTATCTAAATCAATATTCTCGCATGTAAAACCAATGGATTGTTGATCAATATGGGCAACAGTTGCCTCCATTTTGATGACCAATTGGCCATTTTCAAGTAGTAGGTCAACCTGATAACTATCATTCATTTGACCATTCCATTTGTCAGGTTTTGTAATCAGAATGCCATTTAATGAGACATCAATAACATCACAATTAAGATGTAGTTCTCCCCATACCGTTTTAATATGTGCTTGTGCCTGGAACGGAATACGACTAAAACGGCGACGTTCAGTGATGTTATTACTTGACATGCTATTCTCCATGCGTAGATTAAGCGGATATTAACACTGATTTATTCATTAGGAGTAGGAAATGTTGTGGGTTAAAGCGTTTCACATAGTATTTGTCGTGACATGGTTTGCAGCCCTGTTTTATCTGCCACGATTATTTGTTTATCACACAATGTGTGAAGATGAGGCAGGCAATGATCGCTTTAAAATTATGGAGCGAAAATTGTATCTTGGCATTATGACTCCCAGCGCAATTTTGACACTACTTTTTGGTGTATGGTTACTGAGTTTCTATTCTCTGGATCATATTGCCAGCATGCATTGGTTGCATGCTAAATTGATATTAGTGGTGTTGTTATTTTTATACCACGCTTATTGTGGTCGTTTGCTCAAGCAATTTAAAAATGACGCCAATCAGCATTCACATGTATTTTATCGATGGTTTAATGAGTTACCGGTTATTGTTTTAATTGCTGTAGTAATTCTGGCTGTTGTTAAACCATTCTAAGGCAAAAAGTGACCTCTTATTCTTCTCGAATAAGAGGCCAAATCCTAATTAATTAGTCAGTGTACTCAAAGATCTTGACAACACGTTGAACACCATCAGCTTTAGTGACGATAGCAACAACTCTATCGGCTTCTTCATGACTGACAATACCCATCAGATAGACCACACCATGTTCTGTTACAACTTTTATATAAAAAGGATCAACATCCTCATCGGTAGCTAATTTTGTTTTAACTTTTGTTGTGATCCAACTATCGCTGCTTCGAGAAGGTAGGGAACTTGGAGCAGCAATGATTAGTTCGTTATGAATATACTTAACTTTTGGTATAGCTTTAACTATAGCCGTTATTTGCTGTTTGAAATCTTCGGTCACTGTTTCGCCCGAGATCAAGACAACACCGTTATAACTGGTGATATTAATATTACTTTGGTCGTGGATTTCTTTATTTTCGTAGATAGCAGATGATGCCTTGAATTCTACACCCTGATCATCAATTATAGAGCCAGATGTGCGACGGTCATGTGCCATAGCAATACCTGTTGCAGCACCAGTAACGACAGCTGCCGCACAACCTTGTAATAGAATGATTGGAATGATTAATAATAAAATAAACTTGAATTTTTGCATGGTTGTTTCCCGATGTCTTTAATGACTATATTGTCACAGGCTATGACGTATGACGTGATTAGTTACTATTTAGTTCAATTGAAAGGCATCTTTAACCCATATAACTTCACTAGTATTGTTATTTGGACTAATTGCAACCACATCAAAACGACATTCTAAATGATTTCCTGAATGTTGCTGTAGAAAAATTTTAGCAGTATGAATAATGCGTGATTGTTTGGTGTGATTAACGCTTTCTAATGCACTGCCATATTTTGATGATTTTCGATAACGTACCTCGATAAAGACAAGGGTCTCTTTATCCATCATGATTAAATCAATTTCACCACGACGACTATGAAAATTTCTAGTAACAAGTGATAGACCTTGTTGTTGTAGATACGTTAAAGCCAGCTGTTCAGCTTGCTTACCTCTGTTTTGTTTGACATTAATGGAGAGTGTCATCAGTCACTGGAGGCAATAATGAAATTTTGCCTTTATTGAATGTTGCCCACAATATTTTCCGGTGGACGTATCCTGCTTCATCAATAGACAAAAGACCGGTAGCACCTTGAAAAGTAACTGATGAAGAACGACTCAAGCTATTTAATTCTGAAATAAGACGATAAGCATCTGATCCAAGAGCATACAGACGAATAAAACTATTAAAGTTATCGGTTTGATTTTCATGGAGTGCCATATAGGCAGAATCAGCTGATGCTGTATTACTAAATATCCACGGAATATCATTGAAGATTAGTCCATTAAGATCGATGTCTTGCTGATTGTTTTCATGGCCACTGTAGGCATGTGATGTCGCTATAACAGGGAGGTTTCCTGAACGGTGGAATTTTAATTGAGGCATTAATTGGCGTGCTTTTAATGGACGTGCAACAAGGAAAACAAAGTCAATATCTTGTCGACGACGAGGTTCGAATTCCAGTGGAGTAGCTAGTATCTGTTTAAGTGAGCGATAACGTTGTTTGCTATCTTCTAGTCCTAACAGCGGTGTGATAGTTGATGAAAAATCGCTTTCAGATTCATTATAGTTAATTTGATTGAGTAAAATTCCACCATTATTTAGCCATTGATCATTAAATGCTGATGAAACCCTGTTACCCCAGTCACCACTAGGAGCCAGTACAACAGTACGTTGATAACCTTGGTTTATGGCAAAGTCAGCAGCTGAGATTGCATCATCTTCAGGAGCAAGACCGAATTGGAATAAGTTCTCCTTTTGAACCTCATTTTCAAGTCGATTGAAGGCTAACACTGGAATTGGTAGTGTTTCAGCCTCAGCTAAAATCTGAATTGATGTTTTATCCAACGGTCCGATTACCAAATTGGCATTGAGCTCGATGGCTTGCTGGTAACGCTGCCAAACATTACTGACACCAGTATCGTTATTGGTCGAGACATCAAGAAAATGTAACTGTGTTCGTGATCCATCAGTATAGTGAGAGGCAAGAATACCTTGTTTAATAGCTTTTGCTACGGAAGCGTAGCTTCCTGTTTCAGGTAACAAAATTACTACGTCATTTAATTGCTCAGGTAGCTGAGTGCCTATTTTAATTTTTTGTTTATAAAGTGCAGGATCGGCTGGATGGGTTGGATAATTTCGTTGCCAATCTTCAAGAGCAACGATTAGTGCATCGGGGTTCGATTGATAGGCTTTTACTGAATAAGCAAGTGAAAACCAACCACTATCAATAGCTGGTGGCATACCCGGATTAAATAAATCTAGCGCTTGAGGAGTTAATGACATTAAGACTTGCCAAAGTGCTTGTTGGTTTTGTTCTTGTTCAATATCTGAAAGTAATGGAGTCAATTGAATATGAGTTAGTGCTAGTTCTAGCCAGTTCTCAGTAAGTTGATAGGCAGTAATTTTAAGTTCGAGAATATTCCTCTTCTGCTCATCTGCGACATCATCTAGCTCAATAGAAGTAAGTGCAGTTAATGCTGGTTCAGCCTGTGATTGAGCTAAATGTAGTTCAGCTTCTAAAGTGGCAGCATCAACTTGTTGTACTGAGCTTAATTGCTGGCGATCTATTTTTCTTAAGCTGTCATTTGCTTGTTCTAATTCAGCTATTTCCCAATAATTTAAGGCCGCTCGTAAATAAAAGTGTGCCTGTTGTTGTTCAACGCTTAATGATGCCAATTCTAGGTATTGTTGAGCAGCACCAAAATAGTCTCCCGATTGTTCTGCTTGTTCTGCTTGTAAGATAGCAGAATCATCAGGACGAGTGGCTGTTGTAGGCGCACTAGGCTGACATGCTGTCAGTGAGAAAATAACAATTATTAATAGTGATAAATAAAATTTTGGATTCATAGTTTACTTTCTGAAGTAAGCAATATAAATGAAACATCTTACCTGTTCGCGTATATTACGACTAGAATAAACTGATTATAAAAGGTTATTTTTTAGTGGAAGAGAACAAAACAGCATCGCTCTACATTGTGGCAACACCGATTGGTAATTTATCGGATATGTCTCAGCGAGCAATTGATACCTTACAAGAAGTTGCAGTAATTGCTGCTGAGGATACTCGCCATAGCGGTCATTTATTGAAGCATTATTCAATTACCACTCCAACTGTCTCCTTGCATGAACATAATGAGCAACAACGTAGTGAGGTGTTACTGTCAAGACTGCAACAAGGTGAATCAATAGCATTAATTAGTGATGCGGGCACGCCATTAATTAGTGATCCGGGTTATCGTTTGGTATCACTGGTTCGTGAAAATGATATTCCTGTGGTCCCTGTGCCAGGCAGTTGTGCCTTGATTGCTGCATTGTCAGCTTCAGGCTTGGCTTCTGATAGTTTTACTTTTGAAGGTTTTTTACCACCTAAACAAGGAGCTCGTCAGCAGGCATTACAAAATCTTGTAGCAGAAATGCGAACCTTGATTTTTTATGAAAGTCCCCGACGATTACAAGCCACCTTGACTGATATGGTAGCTGTATTTGGTGAGGAGAGACCAGCCTGTCTTGCACGTGAAATAACCAAACTACATGAGACTATAAAAACAAAATCGTTAATTGATTTATTGGATTGGGTTAACAGTGATGCAAATCAGCAACGTGGCGAATGTGTATTGCTGGTGGAAGGTGTAAAGCAGCAACAAGATGCTGATGAAGTTGAAGTCAATCGAGTTTTAACAGTGTTATTAACAGAATTGCCAGTTAAACGTGCAGCTGCAATTGCCTCATCATTATTGAATGTGAGTAAAAATAAGGCCTATGACATGGCACTGAAACTTCAGCAAAAATAGTGTTTGTAGGGTAAAATTGCCATTAGAGATGGCCAGACAATCGCGCTTTTAGCTTGACTAATTGTGAGGAAAGTCCGGGCTCCAACGGGCAGGGTGCCAGATAACTTCTGGGAGGCGTGAGCCTACGGCAAGTGCCACAGAAAATATACCGCCTGACTTTTGTCGGGTAAGGGTGAAATGGTGTGGTAAGAGCGCACCGCGCAGCTGGTAACAGTTGTGGCAGGGTAAACCCCACCTGGAGCAAGACCAAATAGAAGAGCAGTTTGTTTCGACAAACAGATACGGCCCGTATCGTTCTTGGGTAGGTTGCTTGAGGCAAGTAGCGATACTTGTCCCAGATGAATGATTGTTCTCGACAGAACCCGGCTTATCGGCCATCTCTAACTTTCTTTTTTATCATTACTTATCAGTAAGTTATTCCTTTTTCTACTTGGGAGTACTAACTGGTGGTACAAACTTTGGTACAAAGTCATCTCTATTTAAGGGGTGATGTATACTATTTTCGATACGTTTTGCCTGACCATATTCAGGACTTATGTCCCCACCTTCCAACTGAAATTAAGCGTAGTTTACGAATTGATTCCTATTCAGCTACATTGGCTTTAGTATGTGAGAAATTGCCATTCATTAGGCTGTTACGAGATTGTAGGCATCAGCCATGGAGCATTGCCAAAGTCACTTGGTACTGTATCCTATGCTGTCAGGATATTAATTTTAAGCTGCTTAAAACAGGGGAACACATGACTGCTTTTGTTGGTAGCGCAGAACTTCGTGCTGAATCTTTATGTTATGAAATCAATGATAAATTCATTTTGAATGACATCAGCCTTTCAGTAAAAGCGGGGGAAGTATTATTTATTGAAGGTAGTAATGGTAGTGGTAAAACAACATTATTA
>QNEY01000022.1 GCA_003645385.1 Gammaproteobacteria bacterium
ATTCATGATTAATAAAGATATCCTTAAAAAAAGGACAGGGGGATCACGGTATAGAGCATTTGGAATGATGCAAAATGTGACAAGGCCTGTCCCTACGCCAGTATTAACTGGATCAGGTTCATAGGGTTCTTTCTGTAATAGAAAGTCTCAGGCTTCATGCCACCCCTAGGCTTGAGTTCATTGTTACAGTTTAAGTGTGACAATAAATTCAGGGCACATTATAGCTAACGCTGATATTTTTAGCTAGGTATATGAATACTGTTTTGGGTAATAAGCCTTTGTTTTATTGTGGGAAATATCAATATTTCTATTTGATACTGGCTCTACATGCAGGGCAGACTCGGAGTTTGCTATTAATTCGTGTTGTCGCCACTTTATTGCCCGACTTGTCATAACAACTTGGACAGAAAAATCCTTTTTCATTGCCAAAGATATAGCAACCCGATTTTATTTCTGGCTTGATAATACTTTGCGTGGCGCCAAGACTTAGTAGTCTTGTCTGACCTTCTTGAAGTTGAGATATTTCTTCTGTTAGCTGATGAGCAATGAGTTTGATGTTATCTAACTCTGTTGAAAGCGATGTTAGTAATGACGTTAATTTTTGCTTATCGTCAGTGCTACTTACCAAAGACATTTGCTGCAATATTGATTGTGAACGAGTAATGGGATCGAAAATTTCCATGGGTGTTATAGTTATTCCTAATTAATGATTAAGCAATCGCTTGTTCGACAACTTTTTTAGTTAGATGTGGCGCCAAAAACTCGATAAATGCATAACTATATCCACGAAGATAACTGCCACGCCGAATCCCAAGGTGAGTAGTGCTCGGTTTGAATAAGTGACTGGCATCTATGGCCTTTAATGATGAGTCTTTGACAGGATCAAATGCCATGCTGGCAATAATTCCTACGCCTAATTCAAGCTCCACATAGGTTTTTATTACGTCTGCATCGGTTGCAGTGAAGACCACATTAGGGTGCAAACCACGCTTTATAAAAGCTTGGTCCTGTTGAGCACGGCCAGTAAATCCCATCACATAAGTCAAGATAGGGTGCTGAGCGATAGCTTTTAAGGTGAGTTTCTTTTCTGATAATAGTGGGTGATTTGGTGGCACAACAACCGAGCGATTCCAGTCATAACAAGGCAAGATAGCTAATGAATCAAATTGAGCTAAACCTTCGGTTGCAATAGCAAGATCAATTCTACCCGTTGCTGCCATTTCAGCGATCTCAGTTGGTGTTCCCTGAACCATATTTAGGTGAACATTGGGATAATGCTGTGAAAATTCTTTGATTGCTTTGGGAAGAGCATAGCGTGCTTGAGTGTGAGTAGTTCCAATAGACAATGTACCCAACTGATCATTTTTACTATCTGCTGCCAGCTGGTGAATGTTTTCAACATCAAGCAATACACGATCAGCCATTTCGACGACTGAATGGCCAACAGAGGTCAGATTGGTTAAGCGTTTGCCATGGCGTTCAAAGATTTGTAGACCAAGCTCATCTTCGAGTTGCTGTACTTGATTACTAACACCAGGTTGAGATGTATGTAATGCATTGGCAGCTGCTGAGACACTGAAACCCCGACGGGCAATTTCACGTACATATCGTAATTGTTGTAATTTCATATGAATTCCTGCTCTGCTATATAACTATATCTTATAACAATAGTTAATAATATTCATTGATAGAATATTATTAACTGATAAAATTGTCAGCCTTTGAAACTACACAGAACGTTAAATAACTAAAGATGGAATGGGGATATACACTAGCAGGACTCTTTGTCGGCATAATGATCGGTATGACAGGTGTGGGTGGTGGTTCCTTAATGACCCCGATTTTAATTTTTGGTTTTGCAGTTCAACCTGCAATTGCAGTGGGTACTGATTTATTATTTGCTGCAGTCACCAAAGCAGGTGGTGTTTGGGCATATTGGAGACATGGTGTAGTCAATTGGATCGTTGTGAAACGATTAGCAATGGGTAGCGTGACAACCACATTACTTACCTTGTGGGCATTAAATGCAACAGGTGTGGGCGAGGGTCAACATAATGATTTAATTACTACTGCACTGGGTGTAGCATTGATTTTAACGTCAAGTGCACTGTTATTAAAAAAGGCGATTGCAGGTTTATTACAAGCTCGTACTGGGCATCCTGTTGTAAGTGCTTTATATCGAGTGCGTCAGGATGAAAAACATAAAGCGATGGCGACTGTATTGACCGGTGCATTTTTAGGTGTGATGGTAACGATGTCATCAGTAGGTGCTGGGGCCTTGGGCGCAGTTATACTGCTATTTCTCTACCCAAAGATGAAAGGTGTAGAGATTGTTGCAACAGATATTGCTCATGCAGTGCCATTGACCGCAATTGCTGGTTTAGGTCATTCAACTGTGGGCACAGTAGATTGGTCGTTGTTATCATTCTTAGTGATGGGTTCATTACCAGGTATTTATATCGGCAGTCATTTAGGTGTAAAAATATCAGATCGAATAATGAGACCTTTATTAGCAGTTTTGTTATTACTGGTGGGGATTAAATGTCTAGTGTAGTCGAAACAATCGATCTCACATTGTATGGCTGTCCAATGCATTATATAAAGGCAAGAGAGTCACTTCGACAGATAGAGTTGGATCAAGAAATATTGTTAGTAGTCAATAATGGTGATGCTGTCACGGAAGTTTTGAACAGTTTGCGTCAAGATGGCCAAGTTTGTGAGATAGAATCTGAAGAAACTTTAACAACAACTATTAAAGTAATGAAAAAATATGTCAGAAATTAGTGAAAAATTAGCAATCAAAGTTGAAGCCGTAAAACAGGTATTAGCTAATGTTGTGGCAGATTATAATACAGCTACCTTCGCATCAAGCTTTGGTGCTGAAGATATGGTATTGATGGATTTAATTTGTAAGTTTGCACCAGAAATAGAAATATTTACCCTAGATACCGGGCGTTTGCCAAAAGAAACTTATGATGTGATGCAGCAAGTGAAAGCACATTATGACCAACAAGTTAATGTTTACTTCCCAGACGCGACAGATGTTGAAACCTATATTACGCAACAAGGACCAAACGCGTTCTATTACAGTGTTGATTTACGTAAACAATGTTGTGGTATTCGTAAAGTTAAACCATTGAAGCGTGCATTAACTGATAAAAAATCCTGGTTAACCGGTATGCGTCGATCACAGGCTGTGACGCGTAGTGAACTGCCCGTCTCCGAGAGGGATGAAGATCATGGTTTGCAAAAGTTCAGCCCTTTGACAGATTGGTCTAATGGCGATGTTTGGGCTTATATCAAAGCCTTTGATGTGCCTTACAATAAATTACATGACCAAGGTTTTGCCAGTATCGGTTGTGCGCCTTGTACACGAGCAATTACCGCAGGTGAAGATATTCGTGCTGGTCGCTGGTGGTGGGAAAATCCGGAATCAAAAGAATGTGGGCTTCATGTTAAAGCTACAGAAATATAGAGAATAAATATGACTAAAAAATTAACACATTTACAGCAGTTGGAAGCTGAAAGTATCCATATCATGCGTGAAGTGGCAGCGGAGTTTGATAATCCCGTTATGCTGTATTCCGTTGGTAAAGATTCAGCTGTGATGTTGCATTTAGCGATGAAAGCATTTGCCCCCGGTAAGCCACCATTTCCATTGCTTCATGTAGATACGACATGGAAGTTCAAGGAAATGATCGCATTTCGCGATCAAAGAGTAAAAGACTTAGGGTTGGAATTATTGGTTCATAGTAATCAGGAAGGCATTGATGAAGGTATCAATCCTTTTGACCATGCTCGATATACCGATATTATGAAAACAGATGGTTTGAAACAAGCCTTAGATAAATATGGTTTTGATGCTGCCTTTGGTGGTGCACGTCGTGATGAGGAAAAATCACGTGCTAAAGAGCGTGTTTATTCATTTCGTGATAAAAATCATCGCTGGGATCCAAAGCAACAACGCCCAGAGTTATGGAACATCTATAACAGCAAAGTTAATCAAGGTGAAAGTATTCGTGTGTTCCCATTATCTAACTGGACTGAACTTGATATTTGGCAATATATTCATTTGGAAGGTATTCCAATTGTGCCGCTTTATTACGCACAAGAAAGACCGGTTGTTGAACGTAATGGACTCAAAATTATGGTTGACGATGATCGCATGCGGCTAAAAGAGGGAGAGCAACCAACAATGGAAATGGTACGTTTCAGAACCTTGGGTTGTTATCCATTGACAGGTGCTGTCGAATCTAATGCTTCAACATTGCCGGAAATTATTCAAGAAATGTTATTAGCTACTACATCAGAACGTCAAGGTCGAGCCATAGATCATGATGAGGCTGGTTCAATGGAGAAGAAAAAACAAGAGGGCTATTTCTAATGAGTGCCGAAAGTAATTATCAAACAGATAGCCTGATCGCAACCGATATTGATGCCTATTTAAAGCAACATGAAAACAAAGAGATTTTACGTTTTCTGACTTGTGGCAATGTGGATGATGGTAAAAGCACTCTTATTGGCCGCTTATTGTATGACTCAAAAATGATCTATGAAGATCAATTAGAGGCTGTAACCAAAGATAGTGTCAAATCAGGCACAACTGGTGAAGCCGTTGATTTAGCATTGCTGGTGGATGGCCTGCAGGCTGAGCGCGAGCAAGGCATTACAATTGATGTGGCGTATCGTTATTTTTCTACCACCAAACGAAAGTATATTATTGCTGACACGCCGGGTCATGAACAATACACTCGAAATATGGCAACAGGTGCATCAAACTGCCAGTTGGCGGTAATATTGATCGATGCACGCTATGGCGTACAAACCCAAACTCGTCGTCATAGTTATATCGCATCATTATTAGGCATTAAACATATCATTGTTGCTATTAACAAGATGGATATTAAAGATTACAGCGAAGATATTTATAACGACATTCGCAAGGAATACAGTGAGTTTGCCCGCGAATTAGAAATGGAAGATGTACATTTTGTGCCACTTTCAGCTTTGGTTGGCGATAACGTCGTTAATAAAAGTGAAAATATGCCTTGGTACCAAGGTGAAACACTGATGTATTTATTAGATAACATTGAAATTGATCATGATGCTAATGTCGAAGACATGCGTTTCCCAGTGCAATATGTTAATCGACCAAATCTCGATTTCCGTGGTTATTGTGGCACCTTGGCATCGGGTATTTTGAAACCGGGAGATGAGATTACAGTACTACCATCAGGAAAAGAAAGCCGAGTTAAGGCCTTGGTCACTTATGATGGTGATTTGGAGGAAGCAAGTCCGGGTGAGGCAATTACTGTCACATTAGTTGATGAAATTGATGTCAGTCGTGGGGATATGATCGTGCATCGCGATCATCAGCCTCATGTAGCCAGCCATTTTAAGGCGATAGTAGTGTGGATGACAGAGAAACCATTGGTCAGTGGCAAGCAATATAACTTTAAAGTAGGTGTCAGTGTTAGTACGGGTATTTTGACTGGAATTGATAGCCAGATTGATGTTAATACTCTGGCAGAAAATGAAGCCAGTGAATTACGCCTGAATGAAATTGGCCAATGTGAGTTTTCGCTCAATAAACCAGTTGTATTTGATGCGTACAAGCGTAATCAACATACGGGTGCCTTTATCATCATTGATCGCCTAACTAATGTGACAATTGGTGCAGGCATGATCACTGAAGCGGTATCTAATTCGCAAGCTCAACAAGTTATGACTTCTGGAGAATTCTCTGAATTTGAAGTTGAGCTAAATACTTTAATAAGAAAACACTTCCCACATTGGGATGCAAAAGACTTAGGTGGAATACTCAAATAAAGCTCTATGGAAAAAGTCAGACAGGTATTGTGCCTGTCTGACTTAATAATTAACGGGGATAACTTAATTCGCTAATATCTGTCGCCATAGTTCCAATTTCTGCTCAAAGTTCATCGCTGCATGTGCAGGGCTGGTGGATGGTAGTCTTTTTCTGGGCATATAAATTTCTGAATCATTCAGTGTGGGTAGGACATACTGGTTAAAGACTTGTTCAGCTTTGGTACCGTTAAAAAAGATTCGCTGAATATGGGGGTGTTGTTGGAAAAATAAATTGAAGTCATTGGCAGTCATGCTACTAGATTCAATATGTTGATCTAAACTACCTTTACGTTGACAAGCCCTAATAACGTCCCATACAGCAACTTTGTTATTCACCAAGTGAACACAACGTTCTTTATAACTTAACTCTTCTGTAACACTAAATAAGGCTGACATAATCGGCCAGAAAGCATTGCGTGGATGGGCATAATACTGTTGTTGTTCAAGTGACTTAATACTTGGCATAGAACCGAGAATAAGTATATGGGCATCTTTACCAGCAATTGGCGGGAAGCTAATGCTTAAAGGAAGATCATCATCCATTTATTGATAGATTTTCCCTTGGTGTTTTATCCAGCCATCAGGATGACGTTTAGCTGGATCATGATGAGTCCAATGTATAACACCACCTTTTTGATTCCATTCGTATTCGCCATAAATAGTGACTGAATCTCCTTTGGTCAGGTCGTCTATTCTAGGTGCAAGATCAATATTATGGGCAATAAGAATAGTTCGACCATCGGTTAATTTGATGATAAATTTTTGATGACGGCTACCATCAAGATCATCACGTAGTAGTTTGATAACTTTCCCCATAACTTCAATTTGAACATCACTTTGTTGCTGCTGGACAATATGTTCAATATTGTTTTTCTGCGTTGAGACTGAAGTAGCTTGTTCAGGTGAATATTTACTGGCAGCATAAGCTACGACAATAAATGCAATGAGTAACCAGATACGATGTTTTTGACGTGATGCTTTTGACATAACAGTTAAATTTTTTGTTTAAAAAGTATTAGGAGTAGCTTACCTTGGATGGTGTCTATTTCATAATTTATAAGAATGGAGTAATTTGAGCTTACAGATTGTCAAAAAATATAGTAAGAGATACCGTTCAGTAGGTTGGCAATGAAAAAATATGAGAAATCTCTAAGGACTTTAACAACACGAAGACGTTTTGTCTTGGGAGCATCGACGGCCTTAGTCGGTATTACTTTGCCTTGGTCAAGATTCACATTTGCTGATAGTCAGCCAACTTACACTCCAACTTTGCGAGGTCAGAACTTTAATCTAGATATTGGCTATCAAACAGTTAACTTCACTGGTAATAAACGGGTTGCAACTACTATTAACAGTTCCTTACCTGCACCAATCTTACGTTGGAAACAGGGTGAGAAAGTTACTATAAAGGTTACCAATCATCTGGCTCATGATAGTTCGATCCATTGGCATGGCATGATCTTGCCAACTAATATGGATGGAGTGCCGGGCTTGAGTTATACAGGTATTAAACCCGGCGAGACTTTTGAATATCAGTTTGATGTTAAGCAAAGTGGAACCTATTGGTATCACAGCCATTCTGGCTTTCAGGAGCAAACAGGTATGTATGGTGCGATAGTGATTGATCCAGCTGAACCTGATCCTGTCGAATGTGATCGTGATTACGTAGTGGTATTGTCAGATTGGACTGATGAAGATCCAACTGATGTTTATGCCAAACTGAAAAAGAAAAGCCATTATTACAATATGAAAGAACGTACCTTTAATGATGTATGGTCTGACGTGAAGGAAAAGGGTGTGGCTCAGAATCTCCGTGATCGTGAAATGTGGAATGATATGAGAATGTCTGATCGAGATATATCAGATGTTACAGGAATGACATATACCTTTTTGATTAATGGACAAACTCCAGAACAAGCTTGGACTGGATTATTTGAAAAAGGTGACAAGGTTCGACTTCGGTTTATTAATGCTGCAGCGATGACCTTATTTGATGTGCGAATTCCTAATATGAAAATGACTGTAGTAGCTGCGGATGGTCAGAATATTGAACCAGTAACCGTGGATGACTTTCGTATAGGTGTGGCAGAAACTTATGATGTTATTGTCGAACCTGAGGCTGACCAAGCACATACAATTTTTGCTCAAGCAATAGACAGGACGGGTTTTGCTTATGGTGTGTTGACACCTGACTTAAATTTAAATTCTGAATTACCTGAACTTGATCCAGTTCCTATCCTGACCATGGCTGATATGGGCATGAATCACGGAGATATGAATAATGATTCAATGATAGATATGTCTGAACATTCTGGACATCAAATGGATCATTCCATGCATATGGAAATGGAGAACACTTCTGTAAAAATGGGATCGGGCTTGGCTGGTTTTGGCAGTTCAAATCCAATAGTTCATCAGGATACAGAATTTGGCCCACATGTGGATATGAGAGCTGAAATGCCAATGCATAAGATAGATGATCCCGGTATTGGATTACGTCAGCATGGCCAATTGTATGGACGTAAAGTATTAACATATGCTGACATACAAAATTTATATCCAACCCATGATCCACGAGAACCCACACGAGAAATCGAACTACATCTTACTGGAAATATGAAGCGTTATATGTGGTCAATTAATGGGGTTAAATATGTAGATGCAGAGCCTATTAGATTGAAATTTGGTGAACGAGTACGGTTTACTTTGATCAATGACACCATGATGAACCATCCTATGCATTTACATGGTATGTGGAGTGAGTTGGAAACTGGTGATGCTAAATTTATCCCACGTAAACACACAGTAATTGTTCAACCAGGCTCTAAAATTAGCTATTTAGTGACTGCAGATGCCAAAGGTCGATGGGCTTATCATTGTCATTTGATGTATCACATGCTGGCAATGTTCCGAGAGGTGAATGTCTCATAATGCATCGAATATTCACCTTGTTATTAGTTTGTATGGTGATTCCATCATCATATGCTGCGGGAATGGTTGATGATCCTATGCTAACTATGGTTAAGGTTGATCAATTGGAAATCACTGATATTGGTGATGACAATGATCTGGCATGGGATGCTCAAGCTTGGGTAGGTAAAGATTTAAATAAACTATGGTTTAAAACTGAGGGTGAGCGAGTTGACAATGATTTTGAAGAAGTAGAAGTCCAGTTACTTTATAGTCGAGCGATTGCTAGTTATTGGGATGCCCAAATTGGCTGGCGACATGATATTAAACCTAAACCAACACGAGATTGGTTAGCCGTTGGAGTGCAAGGTTTAGCTCCCTATTTTTTTGAAACAGATATTGCTTTGTTTGTTGGAGATGCTGGGAATGTTGGGTTAAGAACTAAGTTTGAATATGAATTTATGTTCACTCAAAAATGGATCTTAACACCTAAGTTTGAAGCGAATTTATTCAGTAAAAAGGACAAACATGTAGAAACTGGAAGTGGTTTATCTGATGTCAATTTAGGTTTAAGATTGCGTTATGAAATAAAGCGTGAGTTTGCCCCATATATCGGTATTGAGTGGGACAAACGTTATGGGGATACTGCTGATTTTGCACGAGATGAAGGTGATGATGTCTCTGAAACACGATGGGTTGCAGGTATACGGATCTGGTTTTAATAAAAACCAAGTTCTTTTAGATGATTATCATATATTAATATATAGATTTATAATTTCCTGTTATATGCAGTGATCACTTATAATAATCGTCTGTTTATGACTATAGAGACATTAGATGTATCAATACGATCATTATGATCAGACGATGCTTGATCAACGTGTAACACAATATCGCGATCAAACCCGTCGGTTTTTAGCCGGAGAATTGACTGAAGAACAGTTTCGTCCTTTACGATTAATGAATGGCTTGTACGTTCAGATTCATGCGCCAATGCTGCGTGTTGCTATCCCTTACGGGCTTTTATCATCAAGACAAGTTCGGAAAATGGCAGATATTTCACGTCGCTACGATAAAGGCTATATCCACTTCACAACACGACAAAACTTTCAGCTTAATTGGCCTGCATTAGAGACCGTGCCGGATATTTTAGCTGAATTAGCTTCTGTACAAATGCATGCTATCCAGAGTAGCGGTAACTGTATTCGTAATACAACATCTGATCAGTTGGCTGGTGTGTGTGAAGGTGAAATTGAAGATCCACGTCCATGGTGTGAAATTATTCGTCAATGGTCCACTTTCCATCCTGAATTCGCATATCTACCACGTAAATTTAAGATTGCAGTGATTGGTAACAATGAAGATCGGGCTGCTACTCAACTACATGATATTGGCTTACATCTTGTTACGAATCATGAAGGTGAGGTCGGCTTTGAAGTACTTGTCGGCGGTGGTTTGGGTCGCACTCCAATCCTTGGACAACAAATTCGTCCATTCCTTGAAAAGAAAGATTTATTATCATATTTAGAAGCGATTTTGCGTGTTTATAATCGTTTAGGACGTCGTGATAACAAATATAAAGCACGTATCAAGATTACTGTTCGTGAGCATGGTATTAACCATATACGTGAGTTAGTTGATGCAGAATGGGTGCAAATTCGCCAGCAACTTGAGCTGGAAGAAAAAGAAATCGAACGGGTAAAACAATATTTTACTGAACCAGATTATGACGTGACAGCATCTAACGATGAAAGTTATGTACAAATGCAGCACGAAGATGCCTTATTTGCACGCTGGGTAAAACAAAATGTAGTCGACCATAAGATAGCTGGCTATAAAATTGCTTATATCTCATTGAAATCACCACAGAGTCCGCCAGGTGATGTGTCTGCTGAGCAGTTGGATATCATCTCCGATCTGGCAGATGAATTCAGTTTAGGCGAAATTCGTTCTACTCATAACCAGAATTTATTACTCAGTGATGTTAAACAAGGTGATATGTATGCTTTATGGTTACGCCTTCAAGCTGAAGGATTGGCCACAGCTAATATGAATACACTGACGGATATAATTTGTTGCCCAGGTTTGGACTTTTGTGGATTGGCAAATGCGAGATCTATTCCATTAGCTAAAGAAATTAACGAACGTTTTGATGATTTGGATTATCTCTATGATTTAGGTGATATCAAAATAAAAATGTCAGGCTGTATGAATGGGTGTGCACATCAAAGTGTCGGCCATATTGGTATTTTGGGTGTCGATAAAAAAGGTGAAGAGTGGTATCAATTCACCCTCGGTGGAAGTTCCGAGGCTGATGCTTCATTGGGACAGCGATTAGGTCGAGCCATTCCTCAAGATCAAGTGGTGGATACTGTTGCTAAATTGTTGGATGTGTTTAAAGAGCTACGCCAGCAAGATGAACCATTTTTAGCCACAGTTAGACGTGTGGGTGTCGATCCATTTAAGGAACGTGTTTATGCAGATAATTAAAGATCAGGAAATCGTCGATGACAATTGGTTGCACCTGGAAGATGAAGCTGAATTAATTGCTGGTGACTTTACTGTTTCATTAGCACGCTGGCAAGCTGAACATGACACCTTAAATAAGCATGAGGCCGGTTTAGGATTGCGTTTAAGTGGTGATGATCCATTGGAAGAAATCGTACCTGATTTATTCAGGTTTTCTTTGATTGTCCTGAGATTCCCCGCTTTCACTGATGGCCGCTGTTATTCATTTGCACGATTGCTACGTGATCGTTATGGTTTTAAAGGTGAGATTAGAGCACAAGGTGACATATTGCATGACCAACTGTTTTATATGACACAATGTGGGATTAACAGTTTTGAGATGGCAAACCCAAATAGACTGGCATCAGCTATGTCAGCATTTGAGGATTTTAGTGAAAGTTATCAAGCTACAGTATTGAAGCCTGAACCGTTGTATCGTCGTCGTCCATAATTCATCTTTTCGCAATGGTGGTATTAAAAACCTGCTGAGAAAGTAGCTTTTGGATGGGCTAAGCTTAAAGGGGAGAAATACAGGTATGCCTTCCTACAAAAACAATCTAAAAATATTCACTTACATCGTGTAAACTGCGATTTTTTAGAATGCTATCGACTTGCCATGACGAAAAATGTTTTTCATGCAAAGCTCTTTTTGAAAATAAAGGAACGGACTTAATGGCAGTTTATGCAATAGGCGATGTCCAAGGCTGCTTTGACGAATTGTTAAAATTGTTGGATTTGGTTCATTTCGATCCAAAGCATGATCAAATATGGCTGGCAGGCGATTTAGTCAATCGAGGTCCAAAGTCTGCGGAAGTAATACGTTTTGCTCGCAAGATGGGTAAAAAACGAGTGAAAGTGGTATTGGGTAATCATGACCTTCATTTGCTGGCAACTGCAGCTGGTGTGAATGAGCATCAACATCGAATGGATACTATGGATTCGGTGTTAGATGCTGATGACCGTGATGAATTAATCACTTGGCTACGCCATCAGCCCTTATTTTATCATGATTCAGATCTTAAATTTAGTATGGTACATGCCGGATTACCCCCACAATGGACTATTAAGAAGGCACGGAAAAAGGCTAAAGAAGTTGAAGCTATTCTGCAGAGTGATAATTGGCAAGATTTTTTCAAACATATGTATGGTAATCAGCCTGATATATGGTCTAAAAAACTCACTGGCTGGGATAGATTACGCTACATAACTAACTGCTTTACCCGACTGCGTTATTGTCATGAAGATG
>QNEY01000023.1 GCA_003645385.1 Gammaproteobacteria bacterium
GCTGTAATACCTCGTTCAGATAGACAGCGTAATGTACAGGATAGTGAACAACCGTCAAGAGCAAGAATGGGTCTCCCCGATCGAGCTACTTTCACTAAGCGAGAAACATTCCCACCCACGCCAGAAATACAGGACATTTCTGCTTCACCATCACGGTCAAGTTTGAGTGCGATGTAATTAGCAGTCTGAGCAGCACTGGAGCAACCAGAGCATGAATATATCAACGGTAGTTTCCGATAATTATGTTGCTGTGCCATTAACTTTACTTCTTGGATGAAAGGTATTGCAATATAACGGAATAGTGATTTTAAAATAACCCTTCACATGTATAGACCCCCAATAAATCTTATATAAATATGATCCAGATCATGAGTTGGAGGGTGTTAAGGAAAATCCTGATATGGATCAAAGAATAATCCTGAGCAAAATGATGATTTTGGGGTGTATTGTTGATTTTGCTATTTGTTAAATAGTAGTACCACTTAATATATTTTTTTAATAATAATTTTTTTGGAGAGTGAAAATGAAAAATTGGATTGATCCTGAGTATTGTGATGTTCGTTTAGGTTTTGAAGTTACAGCGTACGTTCACACTCGTTAAGTAAAAACTGAAAAAAAAGGGGGGGAGCAGAAGAATATTTGCTTCCCCCTTTATTAATTTACAACTTTATTAATATACAACCTCAAGGTTTGACATGGCTGAAACTATAACTGCCGATGATGTAGTAGAACTCTCGTCAATGTATCTATTACGGTGGGAAGAACCACAGCAGGCACATATCCTTCTCTATCCCGAAGGAGTGGTAAAACTCAATGAAACGGGTGCTGAAATATTGAAATATTGTGATGGCACTCGCACTGCTGAAAAGATTATCACTGAATTAAACGAATTATATACCACCGACGTAAGTAAAAGCGTCTACAAATTTTTGGAGGTGTCCTATGTCAAAGGATGGATCAGAATTAAATCCTGATAGTTCAGAGCTAACGCTTGATGGCCTAGGTATACCGATGTGGCTCACTCTTGAGATGACATATCGATGTCCTTTGCAGTGTCCTTGGTGCAGCAACCCATTAGACTTTGATAAGTTCAAAAATGAGCTTTCAACAGAAGAATGGAAAAAAGTTCTAGTTGATGGTCGAAAAATGGGTGCATTGCAACTTGGTTTTACGGGTGGTGAGCCCATGCTGCGTGATGACATTGAAGAGCTAGTGGCATACGCTGAGGATCTTGGTTACTACACCAATCTTATTACTTCAGGGGTCGGCCTGACGCCTGAACGTTTACAAGCATTAAAGGATGCGGGTCTTAAACAGATCCAGCTCAGTGTGCAAGCGGCTAGTAAAGATCTCTCTCTCAAATTAGTTGGTGTTGATGTTTTTGATCAAAAAATGGAGGTCTTTGAAGATATCAAATCTCAAGGCTTCCCAATGGTTTTGAATATCCCAATCTGCAAACAGAATATTGGCGAAACGAGACAAATGCTGGAAATGGCTGAAAGACTTGAAGTTGAATATATCGAATTTGCCAACGTCCAATATTACAATTGGGCACTATTAAACCGTGAGGAGTTCCTGCCTTCAATAGAAGAACTGCGGGCTGCCGAAGAAGTGGTTAAAGAATTTAGAGATCGCCTAGGCAATAAAATGCAGATCTACTTTGTTATTCCTGACTATTATGAAGATCGTCCAAAGGCATGTATGAACGGCTGGGGTGCTATTCATTTAACCATTGGACCAGATGGTGCGGCCCTTCCTTGTCAAGAGGCTCGTGTTATTAAGGGGCTCGAGTTTCCTAATGTTCGTGACAACCCATTAGATTGGATCTGGAATGAATCTCCAGTATTTAATGCCTACCGTGGTGACAGTTGGATGAAGGACCCTTGTAAAAGTTGTGATGAAAAAGAAAATGATCATGGAGGTTGTCGTTGTCAGGCTTATTTATTAACAGGTGATGCAGCCAATACCGATCCTGTCTGCTCCAAATCACCTATGCATGATGTCATTGAATCATGTGTGTCCAATATAGCAAGCCCACACAGAGTAGAAAAACCTCTTGTATTTAGGAAAAAGGGTGCTATTACCACAGATTTTCTTGACGTGTAATCATGAAATTTCCCCCTGAAAGTATAGGTGGCTGCACTATCGTGGCCACTTTCCTAACTATTGTACTGTTTGTTATAGCGCGAATGCTTATAAATGGTAGCTTCTAAATAATGGAATACTGATGACATTGACTGCATCTATTGATGTTGCGGCACGTTTGCTACATCTAATCGGGATATTAATCTGGATGGGGCATAATTATGCCAATGTTATCCAAAACCCCAAATTTAAACCTGCACAACCGCGTGATCCCGGCGCTATGTTGGCAGCAATGAAACGTGAACATGGAACCTTTCGTTATGCCTCCCTAGTAGTGCTTGTAACAGGTATCTATATGCTTTGGTTTAGAGGCACATTAGTTGATGCTCTGATGTTGTCTGGGCCTTCGGTTGTCATAGGGATAGGAGTCTGGCTAGGGATAATTATGGTACTTAATCTCTGGTTTGTTCTTTGGCCACATCAGAAAAAAGTACTTGGCTTTGTTCCTGCTAATGATGATGAACGTGTTCGTTGTTCTCGTATCACATTTCTATCATCCAGAACCAATACCATCCTTTCATTTGTTACCTTATTTTTCATGGTCACAGGTGCACACGGATTATTCTTGTATACCTGATTAGGGCTCTTTGTACATGTATAACTTTTCTGCTGGTCCAGCTCAACTTCCAAAAGAAGTATTAAGCAGGGCAAAAGAAGATATGTTGGATTGGCACGGTAGTGGTATATCGGTCATGGAAATGCCTTTCTCGTCAGATGAATACAATGAGATTAGTGATGGTGCCTATAACGACTTGAGCAAGTTGATTAATCTGCCTGACGATTATCATATTCTATTTCTGCAAGGTGGTGCCTATGCCCACTTTGCACTTGTGGCAATGAATTTGATGGGTAAGAATGCAGTTGCAGATTATGTGCAGACAGGTCACTGGTCGACAAGAGCGATAAATGAGGCGAAACGCTATGGCAAAGTCAACATTGTTGCTAGTTCCGAAAACTCAGGTTTTAACCACATCCCAGACTATAATCAATGGAAAATTGATCCATCTGCTGCGTATTGTCATATCACCACTAATGAGACTGCCAACGGTGTTCAATTCCACAATATTCCAGATATTCATCCTGCACCACTAGTAGCTGATATCACTTCTGATTTTCTAACCCGCCAATTAGATATTTCACAGTTTGGCCTTGTCTATGCCAGTGCACAGAAAAATGTTGGACCGACAGGATTAACTATCGTTATTATCCACGATAATCTATTGGACCAAGCGATGGATATTGTACCTGCCGTGTTTAACTATGGTAGACAAGCAAAATCCCGAGTGAATACACCTTCAACCTACAGTGTTTATATGGCAGGCCTGATGTTTTCTTGGTTATTAGAACAAGGTGGCATAGAAAAAATTGAACAACAAAATATCATAAAAGCCAAATCTCTTTATGATGTTATCGACAACGATGATTTCTACCTTTGCACAGTTAATCCCGCTGATCGCTCCATGGCAAATATCTGCTTTGAACTCACCAACCCTGATCTGGCTGAAGACTTTCTTGACCAAGCTAAAGAAAATGGTTTACTGAATCTAAAAGGTCATGGTGTACGTGGTGGCATTCGAGCCAGCAATTACAATGCAATGCCAATTGAAGGCGTAGATAGTTTAATTGACTTCATGCAATCTTACTCATCCAATATGTCACAGACCAAATTTTCGACCGGTTGAAAAACTATTTATGCTTTATCGTTTATTACTAAAGGTGCTTACAAGTAGCAGTAATGGATCTATATATAAGTATGCACCATTAGTTAACTACTTTTTTTGTAAGCTATGTCGGTTTAGCCCTCGAAAATTACCATTACCACTATTTCCAAAACCCCTCATGGGCTTGTCTTTTGCTAACCCTGTTGGACTCGCTGCTGGATTTGATCGTAATGGCAAATTATTACCTTATTCTGAGATGATAGGCTGTGGCTTTATTGAAATAGGCACTATAAATGTAGATGCTACTAAAGAGTCTGATAATGAAGTTATGACTGCCATACAAAATCTGAATAAGGCAGCTAAATATGATCAAAGTAGCAATCGACAGCAACGATGGGGAATAAACCTAGGTAGCCTCAGAAATACTCTAGACGAACAAACTGCTGCAGACTACAACAAGGGAATGGATTTATTCTGGCATCATGCTGATTACCTTGTTATTAACTTGAGTCGTCCTGAAAGTGATGCTCGATCATTGGATCCAGATATGAACAGTTTGGATACATTTTTAACAAACATTAAATACCATCATAGTACGTTGACTTCATACCATGGTCATGTCCCTATGGTGGCAAAGATTGCTGTTGACCACGTTCATAACGAACATATTATAGCTATCCTGTTACTACTTAGGGATCATGGTTTTGATGGCGTGATACTCGCTTTTGAGAACTGGCCAGATATGAAGCCAATGAGCGAATATCTGTGTAGGCTCAAAACAGAGACTGATTGTTTTCCATTGATTGTTGTCGGTGGAATACGCTCAACGGAAGATATACAACAACTTATGGCTGCTGGTGCCTCACTAGTCCAAATCTATACTAGTCTGGCACAACAAGGTCCTTTACAGACTCGAAAGATGATTTCCAGACTGGAGTAAATTTAGCAATTTTAATTATTTAAGCCCAGCCTCAACTGCAATATAGTCCATCCCAGATTTACCTAACCAATATCCATCACAAGCTGGAGAATTTAACCAAGATTCGATATCCGTATCGGTAGATATTCCCTGTATCACCTGAGAATATCGTTGAATAATTTCGTTCATATGCTGTGGCTGTGGACTGAGTCGTATGATATCAACACCAATCTGCTGCATTTTTTGCCAATGTGGTAATAAATGTTGAATTCGTCCTGATTGAGTCTGAATGCCATTAATGGTGAAAAAGGCCTCACCTTCTTGGCTATCCATTGCTAGACCTTCAGGATAATCTTGGCAAACAAGCTGACAATCATCTTTGGGAAGATTACGGAATCGCGCAGTAAAACAACGAGCAGAATAAGCCAAAGGCATGTGACCAAATGAAAAGACTTCTGTTTCAATCTTGTCACTTAAGCCCATCTCATCCGCATCTGCCAATATGTCTTTTAATGTTTCGGCATCTAATTCAACCGGCATAACCCAGCGTATCAATCCCTGTTGGTGTAATAAGTTGAGCGTATAGGCATTATAAATATTTAAGGCCGGACCACCGATAAATGGCAAAGATTGATCAGCCATTAATTGCACCGCTCCCATATCATTGGCTTCTACAGCTAAATCACCGTTATTGCATAAACGTTTGACACCAGCCATATCAGACTTGGCTTCTATTAATGTCAGTGTAGATAACACCACCTGTTTACCAGCTTTGGCCAGCTCTTTTGCCAGATCAATCCATTCCGTAGTTTTCAAATATCGGCGCTTAGCACAAACAGTTTCCCCCAGATAAATAATATCAACAGGACTATCCACATGTGATTGATAAAAATCTTCAACTGTCTGCCGTGGCCACAAATACTGGATAGGCCCTAAAGATAAACGCATATAAACTCCAATAAACTCTTAAATGACTCTATTGCCATGGGCGATTATAGGCACCCAATGTTGTTTGTGTGCCTTCTGACACACTGGAAAGATCATGCATCCACTGTTGTTTAGCAACAAAACTATGAGGGTTTAACTGGCAGCTATCAATTGCTTCCCGCCACACTTTGGCAACCTTGGCGACATACGCCGTACTACGCTGGCGACCCTCAATTTTTATGGCTTTTACACCAGCAGCTCGTAAGTCAGGCAGTAGTTCCAGTGTATTTAAACTGGTTGGTTCTTCTAATGCATGGTAGGTATGACCATCAACATTGAAACGGCCCTTACATACCACAGGATAACCCGCCTTCTCATCCACAGAGAAGCGATCAATCAACACATCATTTAAACGGCATTCAGTTCCCTCAGGAGTTTCCACCCATCGTACTGCTTTGGCTGGACTACATGCACCACATGTATTCGGTGATTCCCCTGTAGCATAAGAAGACAATAAACAACGTCCTTCTACCATGACACACAAACTACCAAAGCCAAATACTTCAAGATCTACAGGACTATCTTTAGCCAATTGTTTTACTTGTGCCATTGATAATACCCGTGGAATTACGGCACGATGAATATCAAATTGTTGTTTGTAGAATTGTAAGGCCTCGGCGTTAGTGGCTGAGCCTTGTACTGATAAATGACGAGCAAGATTTGGATGTTTTTCTGTGGCATAAGCCAACACCCCCGTATCTGCAACAATCAAGGCATCAATACCAATATCAGCTGCCACATCAACTGCTTTTTGCCAGCGTGACCAGCCAGCAGGTTGAGGGTAGGTATTAATTGCTACATAGACCTTACGGCCACGATCATGTGCATAGTTAACCGCTTTTTGTGCTGTACCGTCATTAAAATTTAAACCGGCAAAATGTCTGGCATTGGTATCGTCTTTAAAGCCGATATAAACTGCATCAGCACCATTATCAACAGCCGTTTTCAACATTGAGATATTACCCGCTGGACAAACTAGTTCCATCCCTTTCCCCCTCTATTTTTTGTGACTACATAATAAGGGTTTTAATAAACAAAGAATGGCTATTTCAAACTCTTATGATCTAGGTCATTGTTATCTTCCTGATAACAGCCATTATGTGCGGTATATTTGGTTATACATACTTTTCAGGCAAAAATAATTATGGCTTCAACTCCACACAAACTTGCTTTATTGATACCGAAAAAACTGGCCTCACTACCTGGCATTCGATATCTACCTTGGAAGACACCATTCAGACTGCTGCCAAAGTTAGTTCAACTCACTGTTGCCGATAGAATTTCTAACTATCTATTTAAACAACAACTCATCGATGGTGATCTTTATTTTCTTGAAGATGCAGTGTTGCGAATACAAATCAATGATCTGGCTTATGACTGGCAAGTGTCCTTACAACAGAATCGTCTATCATTTAGTCAAGGTACTGATATTGCTGACACCACTTTTTCCGGCAACAGCAAAGAATTTGTATTATTAGCTAGCCGCCGTGAAGACCCGGACACTCTTTTCTTCCAACGACGCTTATCTATTGAAGGTAATACTGAATTGGGTCTGCAGGTTAAGAACCTCATCGATAGTGTCGATCTGGATGAATTCCCTACCTCTTTAAATCATGTTTTATATTTAACTGCTGACTTTGTTGAAGCTTTGCCACATTAGATCTTTATAACAGCATTTGATGAGGTGCTTTGAAATACTTAATCATCAATTAATTCGAATTTCCTCCGAAAGCCAATTCATGAAATAAGGTGACATCATTCAGTTCAGGATGAAACGTCAAGCCAATGTGAAGTCCTTGGCGAACAGCAACTGGATCATTGTTGTAGCAGGCTAGAATCTCAACATCAGGCCCTATACTATTAATCTGTGGTGATCGAATAAAGGTAGCAGTAATTGTTTTCTGATGATCCGCAAGGTTTACCGTCAAATCATCAACAAAAGAATCCATTTGTCGACCATATGCATTGCGAGTTACCGTGACATCCATTATTGCCAACGTATTAATACGTGTGTCATCTTGTAGCAATCTGGCCATCATTATCAATCCGGCACATGTTCCCAATATGGGTGATCGCTCTGCAAACGATAGTATTGGTTGACGAAATTTGCTGACGTCGATCAACTTGCTCATCGTAGTCGATTCACCACCAGGAATTATCAATCCCGATACGTCCTCCAGTTGCTGTGGATAGCGTATCAATTCTGTTTGTATACCCAGCTGAGATAAAATTCGGCCATGTTTTGCATAATCACCTTGTAAAGCGAGTAGACCTATTTTCACTACCACCCTCGCTCTTGTAACCGTTGTTCAACTGGTATCTCAGTAATATCGATCCCTTTCATAGCACTTCTCAAACCTGTTGAAATTTCAGCCAATTTTTGAGCATCATCAAAATAAGCCACAGCCTTCACGATAGCTTTAGCACGATGCACAGGATCTTCACTCATAAAAATACCCGATCCAACAAACACAGTCTCAGCTCCTAACTGCATCATTAATGCAGCATCAGCAGGAGTAGCAACGCCACCTGCAGCAAAATTAGGCACTGGTAATTTGCCCATTTCAGCCACTTGTTGAACTAAATCGAAGGGTGCACCAAACTCTTTTGCTTTTGCCATTAATTCTTCAATTCGCAAACTAGTGAGTGTTTTCATATCATATTGAAGTTGACGCATATGTCGAACCGCTTCAACAATGTTACCGCTACCGGCTTCTCCTTTAGTGCGAATCATAGCCGCACCTTCACCAATTCGTCGCAATGCTTCACCAAGGTCACGACAACCACAAACAAAAGGCACTTTAAACTCATGTTTCCAAATATGGTTGGTTTCATCTGCAGGTGTCAGTACTTCACTTTCATCAATAAAATCGACTTCCAATGCTTCCAGTATCTGAGCTTCAACAAAATGGCCAATCCGACACTTGGCCATAACAGGAATAGTGACCGCTTGCTGAATTCCTGTGATCATTTCTGGGGCACTCATTCGAGCAATGCCACCATCTTTTCTAATATCGGAAGGGATTCGTTCCAAAGCCATAACGGCGACGGCTCCTGAATCTTCTGCTATTTTTGCCTGTTCAGGATTAGTGACATCCATAATTACGCCTCCTTTTAGCATTTCTGCAAATCCTATTTTTACTGCAAAAGTAGTTGTGTTTTGTTCCACCTTAGAACCTCCAATAAAAACCGATACCATCCCCAGTAGGAACAGAATTAAAAAATTACTACTAATTAATGATTGTTTTCATGACGCACACTATATGCTGTATCAACATATCTGAAAAAATTAGATATCAGTGATAAATACCTTGTGTAGCATTGCTGTGTCGCAAGGTAAAAGTGGGAAATATAGCCTTAATTTGGTCCAATAAAGAACGGTCAAATAATGAAGCGATCTCTATTTTCTCCCCCTCAACTGCCCGACATTCCTGCAACGCATAGTGAGTTACCCCTGCCGCTGCTAATACTTCTGCTAGTTCAAGTACTGTGTTGCGAGTAAAAAAATTCGGATCAACTGTGGTACGCACCTCATAGTCAATACCACTCTCAATCACCAGTGCTAGACTTTCCCTAGCCTTATCACCACTACCCTCTATCCCGGTAATCTGTGAATAGTTTGCAAAAGACGTTTTAATATCCAGGCCAACCCAGTCCAGCATAGGCAAATGCTGCTCTAACCTACGTGGATTTGCTCCGGCAGTGTGGAGAGCAACCTTAAATCCCATCTCCTTAATACTAGCAATAGCATCTGCTAATCCTGATTGTAATAATGGTTCACCACCACTCAACACAATACCATCCAAAAACCCACGTCGTGATTCCAAAAATCTTCGTAACATCTCCCAATCATCACCTTCTTTATTGACCTCGAGAAGATGTGGATTGTGGCAATAGGAACAGCGCCATGAGCATCCTTGTAAAAACACTACGGCAGCCAAATGACTAGGGAAATCAATGGTAGTGAAGGGTGTCAAACCACTAATATTGAGTCGCATTTAGCTAAATCCCTACTATTTCAATTATTATCCGGGTATTCAACGAAGTGCTTACGTTCAGCATGCTCACGCTGCTTGCCAGGGTTGAATGACGTTACTGGGCGGTGATAGCCCATAACTCGAGTCCATATTTCACAGCGCTGACGTTCTTCTTCACGCAGTTCAATAGTCATAGTGTTGTTAGTTGACATAGTATTTCTCCTGTTTAACAAATTTAAATGATTAAGCAGCAGCCTGTTGAGCACGCTTTTCTGCCAATATTTCTTTATCACAATCGGGACAGAATTCATGTTCACCTGAAAGATAGCCGTGTTTGGGACAAATTGAGAATGTTGGCGTAATCGTAATGTAGGGAAGATGGAAACGTTCCAGTACTCTCCGAACCAGCGTGCTACATGCGTGTGAGTCGGAGATCCGTTCGTTCATATAAAGGTGCAGCACCGTGCCGCCAGTATATTGAGTCTGTAACTCATCTTGTAGTGATAAAGCCTCAAAAGGATCGTCCGTCAATCCGACGGGTAACTGTGAAGAATTAGTATAGTAGGGTGCAGTTTCAGTGCCGGCCTGAATAATGTCAGTAAAGCGTTTGCGATCTTCTTTTGCAAAACGATAGGTGGTTCCTTCAGCAGGTGTTGCCTCTAAGTTATACATATTTCCCGTTTCATCTTGGAAAGCAATTAACTTTTCTCTAATATGAGTAAGGAATTGTGAAGCAAAATTCCGGCCCCATTCATCACTGATGTCATAGGTGTCATCACTGAAGTTACGGATCATTTCATTAAGTCCGTTGACACCAATTGTTGAAAAGTGATTTCTCAATGTCCCCAGATAACGCTTGGTATAAGGATATAACCCACCATCCATATAACGTTGAATCATCTTACGTTTGATCTCTAGACTGTTCTTGGCTAGCCCCAGCAACCTGTCAAGATTTTTAATTAAAGCTGTTTCATCATTGCTATACAGATAACCAAGACGAGCACAGTTTATGGTGACGACCCCAATAGAACCAGTTTGTTCAGCAGAGCCAAACAGCCCGTTACCACGTTTCAACAACTCTCGAAGATCCAGTTGTAGGCGGCAACACATTGAACGAACTTGACTTGGCTCCATATCAGAGTTAATAAAATTCTGGAAATAGGGCAAGCCATATTTGGCGGTCATATCAAATAACCGTACCGCATTATCACTTTCCCAAGGGAAATCCTTAGTGATGTTGTAAGTAGGGATTGGAAAGGTAAAAACTCGTCCCTTGGCATCACCAGCAATCATCACTTCAATATAAGCCTGATTGATCATGTCCATTTCTACCTGCAGGTCGCCATAAGAAAAGTCCATTTCTTCACCAGCAATAACTGGAATTTGTTCCTGTAAGTCATTGGGGCAAACCCAGTCAAAAGTCAGGTTAGTAAAGGGGGTTTGTGTTCCCCATCGTGAAGGGACGTTGAGATTATAGATAAACTCCTGTATACCTTGGCGAACGGTATCATAGCTCAACTCACCACGACGTATATAAGGTGCTAAATAAGTATCAAAGGAACTAAAAGCCTGTGCACCAGCCCACTCATTCTGTAATGCCCCAAGGAAATTCACCATCTGGCCTAACGCACTGGAAAAATGCTTTGGAGGGCCGGCCTCAACCTTACCCGCTACACCATTGAAACCCTCAGTCAATAAGTTTCGCAATGACCAACCGGCACAGTAACCTGCCAACATATCGAGGTCATGAATATGAAAGTCACCTTCACGATGAGCTAAGCCTACTTCATTAGGATAGACATGGTTAAGCCAATAGTTGGCAGTGACCTTACCAGCCGTGTTGAGAATTAATCCACCTAATGAATAGCCTTGGTTGGCGTTAGCGCTGACCCGCCAGTCGAGTTGCTCCAGATATTCATTCATCGAGGACTCAACATCGATCATAGACTTTTGGTCTTGACGCAACTTTCCATGTTGTTCACGATAGACTATATATGCACGTGCAGTGCGGTAATGGTCGGAAGTAATTAGGACTTGTTCAACCACATCCTGGATCTGTTCAATCTCAAGTGTACGAGTCGCATAGCGATGGCGAAGTACCTTCAATACCTCAGTGGTTAGTTGGCGGGCATCATCTACGGCAAACTCTCCAGTAGCGAGACCTGCACGTTGGACCGCTGATAGAATCTTATAAGTATCAAATCTAGCTTGTTGACCATCACGCTTCATTACCATAGTGGGTAATTCAGTCACCGTGGGATTTCTGGTAGTAGTTGCTGTCTCTGTGTACATACGTATCTCCCCTTTGTTCATACTCTCTGCTGAGAATATTCAGCAATTCGATTAGAAAAGAGATAACCAGTGAATACACACCTTTGTCAGCTTACTTTTCCTTTATCTGGATAGTAAGTACTCGAGTTACTCCAAATCCACAAAACCACTATATGTTGTGGTATGAAAAAATAAAAGCACAATATGTAGTGGTTATGATCTGGATCAATATTTTATTAATACTTTCCCTCCGGCTTAACTTACAGTTGGGCCATGTCAGTCACTCCAAAAATTGACCTTTCCACCAATCAACTCCCAACCGAAAAACGCGACAAAACTAGTACCTTATATGAATAACAACACCCACCACCCGTAGCACCCTCAGTTCCACCCAAAACTACAATCCCAGAATTTCACCATTCCAAGAACCACAGGACAGATCCGTCTATACATCCCAAACCACAACAGGAGAACCACCATGACCAACACCCAAGAACCAACTAAACACATAATCAAAATTAACGAATGCCCATCACTAACTGGTAACTCAAC
>QNEY01000024.1 GCA_003645385.1 Gammaproteobacteria bacterium
CCACAGTTCAAACCTTCAGGTTCAAGGAAAATTTGATGTGATGCTCGATCTGCAAATCGCACCACTTTATCTTCTATTGATGGACAATATCGCGGACCAACACCTTCAATTTCACCGCCGTACATTGGTGATCGATCAAGGTTTAAACGAATCACCTCATGAGTATTTTCATTGGTATGAGTGATATAACAAGAAATCTGATCAGGATGATCTGAGCGCGATCCCAAAAAGGAAAATACCGGTGTTGGTGTATCACCTGGCTGTTCTGCCAATTGTGAAAAATTAATACTGTTAGTGGCAATACGTGGTGGTGTACCCGTTTTTAGGCGATCAACTCTAAAAGGCAATGCCCGTAATCGTTGCGCCAATGAAATCGAGGCAGGATCGCCTGCTCGTCCTCCTTGATGATTTTGCATACCAATATGAATTAAACCACCGAGGAATGTGCCAACAGTCAATATCACTGATTTAGCAGAAAAACGTAATCCAACTTGAGTCTCAACTCCAACCACACGATCATTTTCAACAATCAGATCATCAACAGTTTGTTGAAATAAATATAAATTAGGTTGAGATTCCAGATATCCCCGCACAGCCGCCTTATAACGCACACGATCAGCTTGAGCTCGTGTTGCTCTCACAGCAGGGCCTTTACTGGCGTTCAAAATTCGAAACTGGATGCCCCCAAGATCAGCAGCCTGGGCCATAATGCCACCTAAAGCATCAATTTCTTTGACCAAATGACCTTTACCAATACCACCAATGGCAGGGTTACAACTCATCTGGCCCAATGTTTCGATATTCTGTGTCAGCAGCAGTGTTTTGACACCCTGGCGTGCTGATGCCAATGCTGCTTCTGTACCAGCATGGCCTCCACCAACAACAATGACGTCATAATGATCCTGATAACTCATAAAAAAGTTCTATCACTTAAAAATATTAAATAGCCTGCGATTTTAACACGCACGCAAAAATTTTGAGCTAAAAGCAGTAGTCATCCTATTTTTATAAACCTTATAACTGTATGAACTATCATGATTTTTCATCCTCTCCATCCATGGTATAGTCTTGCCCAATCAATTATCAGGACAAAATCCACATGAATAAAAATACCGGGATTATGCGACTTGTTTATGCGTGCCAGTATTCGTGGCAAGGGTTTCGCTCAGCACTTGTTAATGAAGCAGCATTTCTACAAGAATTTGTTGCATTAGTGCTGCTAACTGGCTTGAGCTTTGTTCTTGATGTCTCTAGTTTTGAACGCCTAGCAATGATTGTAAGTTTAGTATTAATACTAATTGTAGAAATACTTAATTCCGCTATTGAATGTGTAGTCGATCGTATCAGTAACGAACATCACACTCTATCAGGGCGCGCTAAAGACTATGGTTCTTTAGCTGTTTTACTCAGCATTCTAATTGCAACAGCAATCTGGACAGTGATTCTCGTTAATTAGAATTACGATATGCTCGAGCAATAAAAAAGATGCCTAGAAAAATCATTGGTAATGACAAAATTTGGCCCATCGTTAACCAATCCAAAGCCAGATAGCCATATTGCTGATCTGGAATTCGCACCAATTCAATTATAAATCTAAATACTCCATAGCCTAATAAAAACAAGCCTGACACTGCGCCTAGTGGTTTTGGCTTAGAGGAATACCACCACAAAATAATAAACAACGCCAAGCCTTCCAGACCTGCTTCATAGAGCTGTGATGGATGACGCGGCAAAGGGCCGCCATTGGGGAAAATAATTGCCCACGGTACATCAGTGACTTTGCCCCACAACTCAGCATTAATAAAATTACCAATTCGGCCAAAGAACAAACCAATAGGTACCATAGGTGCAATGAAATCACTAATCGTAAAATAGGATTTACCCGTTTTTCTGGAAAATAACCAGAAGGCAGTTAACACTCCTAATAAACCACCATGAAATGACATGCCACCTTGCCAAATTTTAAATACGTTTAAAGGATGAGCCAGAACATTGGGTAAATCATAAAATATGCTGTAACCCAGACGACCACCAACGATCACACCGATTGCACCATAAAACAATAGATCTTCAACTTCTGTTGCTGTCCAGCCATTACGTTGTGCACGTACACGCCCCAACCACCATGCTCCGGCAAAACCAAATAAATACATCAAACCATACCAATGGATTTGTAATGGCCCTAGCGACAAAGCTACTGGATCAAATTGTGGATAAACCATTGTTTCTTAACGACCTCTGAATAATCTGTCTTAAAAAGTGTTGTCATCATATCAAGCGCTACCATAAAACAATAATAAGAAAGCATATAAGTCCGCACCATTCACGAGCGAACCTGTTTTTTACGCACCAAAACAATGCAACAAACAGCCTCGCCCAAACAATATAAAATCACTATTTCTTTGATTTTACTGATATTTTTGTTTTGGCATGTATTGTGCAAAAACTGTTGCAGTCTAAATACAAGATGTTGTAGTTAAACAACACAAATAGATTAAAAGACTCTAATTATTAAATGTTACGAGGAGTAACTAAAATGAAACTGAAAAAAATCTCAACGCTGTGTCTAGCAGCAACTACGTTCTTTGCTGCTTCATCAGCAATTGCATGGGAAAGTGCAGATGGCGCTCACTCAACTAGTGCAAGCGTAGCTTTATCAACTGACTACGTCTGGCGTGGTTATTCACAAACTGATGAGGAAGCTGCCATTTCTGGTAGTTTTGACTACGCACACAGTAGCGGTATTTATGTCGGCACTTGGGCTTCTAATGTAGATTTTGACAGTGACACCAGTATTGAAATTGATCTTTATGGTGGTTTTGCTAGTGAATTTGGTGACTCAGGTGTTGGTTATGATGTTGGTGTTTTACGTTATATGTACCCGAGTGAAGGCGACCTGAATTGGAACGAGTATTACGGTTCTTTAAGCTATAGCTTCTTTAGTGTTGGCATCGCCTACTCTGATGAAGTTTATGGTAACGATAAAGATGACGGTATCTACTACTCTGCAAGTTTTGATTATGACTTGCCTTATGACGTTGCCTTCAGTGCCGGTGTTGGTTATTACGATTATGACTTTGATGACAGCACAATTGATCCAGACAATGCCACTGACTACCGTATTGGTGTTTCTAAGGAGTTAGCAGGCTTTGGCTTTGACTTGACTTATTACGACACAGATAGTGATGGTGAAGACTTATATGGTAAAGATTTAGCCGAAGGTCGTGTTGTATTTACAATCTCTAAATCTATGTAACTCCTCATTGGTCGCTCCATTCTCTCGGAGTGGCCAATTTTTTTAGAAGGAATATTTTATGAAACAAGTAATAGCGATAATCAAGCCGTTTAAGCTTGATGATGTCCGTGAATCATTGTCTGAAATTGGTATTCAAGGTTTAACCGTTTCAGAGGTTAAAGGCTTTGGCCGTCAAAAAGGACACACTGAACTTTACCGCGGTGCAGAATATGTAGTTGATTTTCTACCTAAACTCAAACTGGACATTGCAATTGACGATGATCAAGTTGATCAAGTTATCGAAGCAATTACCAAGGGTGCTAACACTGGAAAAATCGGTGACGGCAAAATCTTTGTTTACCCATTAGAGCAAGTGGTTCGGATTCGCACAGGCGAAACCGGCCCTGATGCTCTATAAGCTTGAGGAGTAATTAGAATGGAAAATCAAATTTTCGAACTCCAGTATGCCTTAGATACCTTTTACTTTTTGGTAATGGGCGCATTGGTTATGTGGATGGCTGCTGGCTTTTCAATGTTAGAAGCAGGCTTAGTCCGTGCAAAAAATACCACTGAAATCTTGACAAAAAATGTATTATTGTTCGCAATTTCATGTACAGCATATCTCGTTATTGGTTATGACATCATGTATGGCGGCGGCATATTCCTAGAGGGTATTGCTGGCGGTGAAACTTTAACTGCAGATGCCTTAGCTGCTTCAGCTGAAGCTGGTTTTGATGGTGGCTCTGTTTATTCATCAGCCTCAGACTTCTTCTTCCAAGTTGTGTTTGTTGCAACAGCGATGTCGATTGTTTCTGGTGCCGTTGCTGAGCGTATGAAGTTATGGGCATTTGCTGCTTTTGCTATCGTAATGACTGCATTTATCTACCCAATGGAAGGTGCTTGGACTTGGGGCGGTAACGATGTCTTTGGTATGTTTAACCTTGGCGACCTTGGCTTCCTTGACTTTGCCGGTTCAGGTATTGTTCATATGGCTGGTGCATCAGCTGCTTTAGCAGGTGTTATCTTACTTGGTGCTCGTAAAGGCAAATACGGTCCTAACGGTGAAATTCGTCCAATTACTGGTGCTAATTTACCTATGGCAACATTAGGTACCTTCATCTTATGGATGGGTTGGTTCGGCTTTAATGGTGGTTCAGTATTAAAACTAGGTGATATGGCAAGCGCTAACGCAGTTGCAATGGTATTCCTAAATACCAATGCTGCGGCTGCAGGTGGTGTAATTGCTGCGCTTCTCGTTGCTAAAATGATGTTTGGCAAAGCTGATTTAACCATGATTTTGAATGGTGCATTAGCAGGTCTAGTTGCTATCACTGCTGGTCCTGATACTCCTACCCCATTAGTAGCAACATTGATTGGTGCTGCCGGTGGTGCATTAGTTGTATTCTCAATCGTCACTTTAGATAAACTAAAGATTGATGATCCAGTTGGTGCCATATCTGTTCATGGTGTCGTTGGTTTATGGGGCCTATTAGCTGTGCCTTTAACAAATGGAGATGCAAGTTTCACAGGTCAATTGATCGGTGCCGCAACTATCTTTGTTTGGGTATTTGGTACTAGCTTCATCACGTGGTCAGTGCTGAAAATGGTAATGGGCATCCGTGTTACGGAGCAAGAAGAATACGAAGGTGTTGATTTAAGTGAATGTGGTATGGAAGCATATCCAGAATTCACTAATAACACTCACTAAACTTCATTCATTAGCTCAAACTTAAAAGGCGGTTCGATTTCGAGCCGCCTTTTTTGCTTTTTAACTTGTAATAATCTGCTCCAAGTATTATTTTTATGTCTCATAGTAATTAAACAGGACGTTCATAGATGAACAGCGATCACTCAGGGACAACAGACTTTCTATCCGTTGTGGTAAGACTATTAGGGCTTTTAATGCTCATTGTTGGTCTATATGTCGGCATTAAAGTTATTTTTGAAGCTTGGAATCTATATAATGAGCCTCAACGCATAGAACGCTTTGCTGATGCTATAGAGCACGGCTCACACTTGGATTCGTTACTTAGCTCATTTACTGAAAAATCGCCAAGTAATGAAGTGGATGATGGGCAAACGTGGCAGCAAAAGAAAGAACAACAGAGTGAGTCAATTAGAGTCACTTACTTTTTAGCCTGGTTTATCGCCATCATTTTATTGATGGTCGTTGGCGCCCTCGCTTCAAGTGCAATCAAAACTGGGGGGCAATTAGCACTCTATGATCTGCAGGTTAAACGCTTTGCCAACTTATTAATGGAAGAAGTTCGCAACAAAAAAAACGATTAACCCTTTTTTATTGGTGATATTGTTCGCTTAGAGTATGAACCGAATCAACCAAACGCTGCATTTTCTCTGGTACAATTGTTGGGTGAATACCGTGACCAAGATTAAACACATGACCTGTTTCACCTTTGCCATAGCCCGCTAATACACTAGCAACTTCCTGCTCAACACGATCTGCTGAAGCATATAATACACATGGGTCCATATTGCCTTGCAGGGTAACTTTATCGCCTACACGTTGACGTGCTGTCGTAATATCAGTTGTCCAATCTAGACCTACTGCATCAACACCTGTTTCAGCCATCAATTCTAACCACTGACCACCACCTTTAGTGAACATCGTTATAGGAACCGTGCGGCCTTCATTTTCACGTGTTAATCCTGCAACAATCTTCTGCATATACGCTAGAGAAAACTGTTGGTAGTTGCCTGTACTTAATGCTCCACCCCAAGTATCAAACAACATAATAGATTGAGCGCCTGCAGTAATCTGAGCATTCAAATAGGCAGTTACTGAATCAGCCAACACATTCAGCAATGCATGCATCTGTTCAGGTGCATCGAATAGCATGCCTTTAACTTTTGCGAAATCTTTGCTTGAGCCACCCTCAACCATGTAACAAGCCAATGTCCACGGACTACCACTAAAGCCAATCAATGGAACTTTGCCATCGATTTCACGGCGAGTAAGACGAATCGCATCCATCACATAACCCAAGCTGTCTTCCATATCAGGCACAGCCAGATTAGCGATATCTTTAGCATTCTTGATGACGTTATTAAATTTTGGACCTTCACCAGCGACAAAGTGCAAACCTAGGCCCATTGCATCTGGAATTGTCAGAATATCTGAAAAAATGATTGCGGCATCAAGATCAAACCGACGGAGCGGCTGCAATGTTACTTCACAAGCCAAATCTGGTGTGCTGCACAATGTCATAAAGTCCCCGGCCTTGGCACGTACTTCACGATATTCTGGCAAATAACGTCCTGCCTGACGCATCACCCAAACCGGTGTTTTATCCACAGGCTGACGTAATAACGCTCTTATATAACGATCATTTTTTAATTCAGACACTGGAATCCTTTGTATTATTAGGCATGTTTAGATTTTACCTCAGTACAAGGCATTTTTCGCACGGAGAATGAGAATATATATCAAATATGTGACCATTCGAGTACGGGAAATAACGCCGTAATGAAGTAAAAGATAAATATGTCGTTAGACTTCTAGGTAATCTAGGATACCTTCCGCCGCTTGGCGACCTTCCCAAACGGCTGTAACCACAAGATCGGAACCACGCACCATATCACCACCAGCAAAGATCTTCTCATTTGTTGTTTGATATGCACATTGTGCTTTTTCGGGAGCAATCACTCTGCCACCATCATCAATATCAACACCAAATTCTGCAAACCATGGAGCAGGGCTTGGTCTGAAACCAAATGCGATAATCACTGCATCTGCATCAATGATTTCTTCACTACCAGCAACAGGCTCAGGTCGGCTACGACCATTTTCATCAGGTTCACCCAATGCTGTTGTGATAACTTTAATTCCTGTTACTTTATCATCGCCCACTACTTCGATTGGTTGCCGGTTCCACAAGAACTCAACACCTTCTTCACGAGCATTATTAACTTCACGACGTGAACCCGGCATATTTTCTTCATCACGACGGTAAGCACATTGCACACTGGTCGCATTTTGACGAATTGCAGTACGATTACAATCCATTGCTGTATCGCCACCACCAAGAACTACTACTTTTTTGCCTGCCAGATTTACGTAATCTTCTGGATTCAAATCTAATTGTTGTTTATTGTTGGCAACTAAATAAGGCAATGCCTCATAAACACCTTGCTTGTCTTCACCCGGAAACCCGCCCTTCATATAGGTATAAGTACCCATTCCGAGAAAAACAGCATCATAATCGTCTAGCAATTGTTGAAACTGAACGTCTTTGCCTATCTCGGTATTCAACACGAACTCAACACCCATACCTTCTAATACTTCACGGCGGCGTTTGACTACCTCTTTTTCAAGCTTGAATTCAGGAATACCAAATGTGAGCAAACCGCCCACTTCTTCATATTTATCAAACACAACTGGTGTTACACCATTACGCACCAACACATCAGCACAACCTAGACCCGCAGGACCTGCACCGATAATAGCTACACGCTTACCTGTATCAGCAACATTAGATAAGTCTGGTCGCCAGCCTTGTTCCAATGCAGTATCAGTAATGTATTTTTCAACACTGCCAATAGTCACCGCACCAAAACCATCATTTAGTGTACAAGCGCCCTCACACAAACGGTCTTGTGGACATACTCGACCACAAATCTCAGGGAGCGTATTTGTTTCATGTGACAATCTAGCTGCTTCAAACAAATTACCTTCACTGACCAGTTTTAACCAATTTGGAATGTAGTTATGAACTGGGCACTTCCATTCACAATAAGGATTACCACATTCTAAGCATCGATCAGATTGATCGGCTGCTGATTCTTGATCAAATTGACCATAAATCTCGCCAAAGCCTTTAACTCGCTCACTAGCTTGTTGTTTCGTTGGGTCAAAGCGACCTACATCTAAAAATTGAAAAGTATTTTTCGCCATAATATTTTTATTGCCTTGAAGCGTTACGCTGCTTTCTCTTTTTTTACTTGATCAAGCAAACTATCTATCGCTGAATCCTTAGGTTTAACTAACCAGAATTGTTTCAAGCGTTGCTCAAACATATCCAATAATTGATTACCCCATGCACTACCTGTTTCACGAACATGATCTTCAACCATTTGTTTCAAGTGCAGTGCATGCTCAGACATTTCATCATTATCAACTCGAACTAACTCTACCAACTCTGGGTTATAGCGCTCTGCAAATGTATCATCAATATCCAACACATAAGCAAAACCACCAGTCATACCGGCACCAAAATTCAAGCCTGACTCACCTAATACCGCAACAACACCACCAGTCATATATTCACAACCGTGGTCGCCTACACCTTCAACCACAGCAGTTGCACCAGAATTACGCACGGCAAAACGTTCACCTGCTCGACCCGCTGCGTATAAATGACCGCCAGTTGCACCATATAAACAGGTATTACCCATAATGCTGGCCTCTTGGCTTTCGAAGTTACTTTCTGTATGAGGGTAAATAGTTAATTTACCTGCCGCCATGCCTTTACCTACGTAATCGTTGGCATCACCTTCAAGACGCATTTCTAAACCACCCGCATTCCACACACCAAAGCTCTGACCAGCAGACCCGGTTAATTGCAGTTTGATCGGTTTTTCAATCATGCCGTAGTTGCCATGATGACGAGCAATCTCACCCGAAATACGACCACCCATCGAGCGATGAATGTTCCGTACATTGTAGCTAAAGAAACCACCTGATTTGTTGGCAATCACTTCACGCATATCAACAATCATTTGCTCAGCCAATTCACCTTTATCATAAGGTTCATTTTTAGGCTCGATGCAATACTGTGGTTTATCAGCCGGAATACCCGCTGTTGACAATAATGGCTTCAAATCTAGTTTGCGTTGTTTGTCGGTTGTACCTGGTAAAACTTCAAGCAGATCAGTACGACCAATTAAGTCAGCCATACTCCCGACACCTAATGCCGCCAACCATTCTTGAGTTTCACGAGCCACAAATTGGAAATAGTTCATTACCATTTGAGGCAAACCAATAAAGTGCTGACTACGCAATACATCATTTTGAGTTGCGACACCGGTTGCACAATTATTCAGGTGACAAATACGTAAGAATTTACAGCCTAGCGCCACCATTGGGCCAGTACCAAACGCAAAGCTTTCTGCGCCTAGAATCGCTGCCTTAATAACATCTAAACCTGTTTTCAAGCCACCATCTGTTTGCAAGCGAACTTTGTCACGCAAATCATTAGCACGTAATGTTTGATGCGCTTCAGTTAAGCCTAGCTCCCACGGGCCACCAGCATATTTAACTGATGTTAATGGGCTTGCCGCAGTACCACCGTCATAACCAGAAATGGTAATCAAATCAGCATAAGCTTTCGCCACACCTGCTGCGATAGTTCCCACGCCTGCTTCTGATACAAGTTTCACTGATACTAATGCATCAGGATTTACTTGTTTCAAATCAAAAATCAGCTGAGCCAAATCTTCAATTGAATAGATATCATGATGAGGAGGAGGTGAAATCAAAGTAACACCTGGCACAGAGTGACGTAAAGTCGCAATCATTTGATTAACTTTTGCACCTGGTAATTGACCACCCTCACCCGGCTTCGCACCTTGGGCAATTTTGATCTGCAATACTTCAGCATTGACTAAATAATGAGGTGTTACTCCAAAGCGACCAGATGCAATTTGTTTGATTTTAGATACACGTTCGGTGCCAAAACGTGCAGGATCTTCGCCACCTTCACCAGAATTTGATCTGCCACCTAAGCGATTCATACCTATTGCAAGTGCTTCATGTGCCTCAGGTGACAAAGCACCTAATGACATACCGGCACTATCAAAACGCACTAAGATTTTGCCCACATCTTCCACTTCATCTAATGCTAGTGGTTTATCCGCTAATTTAAGTTCAAGCAAATCACGCAAACTCATTACTGGGCGTTCATTTACTAATGTTGCATATTCTTTATAGGCATCATAACTTCCACCTTGCACTGCTTTTTGCAAAGCACCAACAACGTCTGGATTATATGCATGATATTCACCACCGTGAATATATTTCAGTAAACCACCTTGCTCACGTTTTTTGCGTTTATTCCAAGCACGTGCTGCCACTGCTTGTTGATCAGCCTGTAACTCTTCAAAACCAGTACCACTAATTCGGCTAGTTGTGCCTTTAAAACATTTAGCGACTACATTTTCATGCAAACCAACGATTTCATAAAGCTGTGCACCCCGGTAACTGGCAATGGTTGATATACCCATTTTAGAGGTAACTTTATATAAACCTTTATTAATTCCCTTACGGAAATTCTGGCAAACAGTTGCATAGTCACTATCTTTAATTACATCTGTTGTTAGCATGTCATTTAGACATTCATATGCAAGATAAGGATAGACTGCTGTCGCACCGTAACCAATTAATACTGCAAAGTGGTGTGCATCCCGTGCTGTTGCTGTTTCAACTACAATATTGGCATCACAACGCAAACCTTCTTTGATCAAACGATGGTGCACTGCACCTGTAGCCAATAAAGCATGCATCGTTTGCTCGTCTTCAGTAATACCACGATCTGATAATGTAATAATTACCGTGCCAGCACGCACTGCCGCTTCTGCTTGATCAGCAATCGTATCAACCGCATCTGCTAAATCCACACCGTTGTCATAATGCAAAGATAAATTGATTGATTGATATTGATCGTCATCAGTACCTTTAGTCATTAACTGTTGGAAACGATTTTCTGACAAAACCGGCGAATCAACTACCAAACGAGCTGCATGATCTTCGCCTTCTTCAAACAAGTTATGTTCACGACCAAAACACGTTTCTAATGACATTACGATACTTTCACGTAATGAATCAATTGGCGGGTTGGTTACTTGAGCAAACTGTTGGCGGAAGTAATCAAATAAAGAACGTTCTTGTTGAGATAATACCGGAAACGGTGTGTCATCACCCATTGATCCTGTTGCCTCTTGACCCACCTCACCCAACACACGAATTACTTGGTCACGTTCTTCAAAACTCACTTGGAACAATTTTTCATATGCAGCAAATTGCTCTCCATCCATCGCTTGAGGCACTTCATCTACTGTATCTTCTAAACGCTGTAAATTATCATCAACCCACTGCTTGTATGGATGAGCACTTTTAAGTGAATTATCAATATCTTCAGGTAGTAGCATTTCACCAGTCTCAGTATCTACTGCCAGCATTTCACCTGGTTTCAAACGACCTTTTGCCACCACATCTTCTGGTTTATAGGGATAAACGCCCACTTCGGATGCAAGTGTTATGTGCCGGTCTTTGGTAATTATATAACGTGCTGGTCGCAAGCCATTTCTATCAAGCGTACAAGCCGCATAACGACCATCAGTTAATACTACACCCGCAGGCCCATCCCATGGCTCCATATGCATAGAATTAAAATCATAAAATGCACGTAATTCAGGATCCATTGTGTTGGCATGTTGCCATGCAGGTGGAATCAACAAACGCATTGAACGGAACATACTCACGCCACCAGCCATTAATGCTTCTAACATATTATCCATGCTAGAGGAGTCAGAGCCTGTCGTGCCAACTAGTGGGCGAACATCTTCCATATTTTTAATGAGCGGTGTTGCAAACTTGGCACCACGTGCCAATGCCCAGTTACGATTACCTTCAACAGTATTAATTTCACCATTGTGTGCTAGGTAGCGGAATGGCTGAGCCAAACGCCACTCTGGCAAGGTGTTGGTAGAAAAACGTTGGTGGAAAACACAAATTGCTGTTTCCATGCGTGCATCTTGCAGATCTTTATAAAAGGTCGGCAAATATTCAGGCATGATCAAGCCTTTATATGACACAACCCGAGATGACAGTGATGGAATATAAAACGCATTATCATCTGTTACCGCTTTCTCAGCTAAACGACGAGCAATATATAAGTGGCGCTCAAATACAGCTTGATCCATGTTAGCAGCGGCATTAACAAATACCTGACGCATGATCGGCATTGATTTCATCGCCTGTTCACCACAAGCAGATTCAGCATCAACTGGTACATCGCGCCAGCCTAATACTTCAAGGCCTTGAGCTGTTAATTGCTCAGTAACAATAGCTTGGTTTGCAGTAGCTTTAGCATCATCTTTCGACAAAAACACCATACCTACAGCATAGTTATCTGCCACAGCAAAGTTTAACTCTTTAGCTATAGTAC